>DEKO01000119.1:1093-1309 GCA_002353885.1 Porphyromonadaceae bacterium UBA2720 | reverse complement strand
CTGCCTATATTCTTGCCGCCCCTTACGGGGCTCTCAGCCAGGCAGAGCCTCCCCCTCTTTAGGGGGATTGAGGGGGGCTCCCTAACGGGGCTCTGTCCCCCTAACCCCCTAAAGGGGGAATTGCAGTTGTCGCCACAAAATAATTGCACTAAATTGCATAAATTGTTGAGGGGCAAAAAACAGCCAGGCAGCTATATCTGCCGCCCCTAACGGGGC
>DEKO01000119.1:0-1067 GCA_002353885.1 Porphyromonadaceae bacterium UBA2720 | reverse complement strand
TTTAGGGGGGCTTGGGGGGACCGAGGCGGCTCCCTATCAACTAATGCTTCTTGGCCGGCTTGAAGCCCACGGTGCGGTAGTCGCAGTTCACCTTGCCCTTGACGATGTTCATCAGCTTGGCCTTAATGAGCTGTTTGCGTATGGGCGAGAGGTGGTCCACAAAGACCGTCTTCTCCAGGTGGTCATATTCGTGCTGGAACACCCTGGCCAAGAATCCCTCAATGTCCTGCTCGTGCTCCTGCCAGTTCTCGTCGGTCCACTTGACATGGATGCGCGAATGGCGTTCCACCTTCTCGTGTATGCCCGGCAGACTGAGGCATCCCTCCTCGCGGCTCACCACGGGGCTGCTTTCGTCGACGGTGATGACCGGATTGATCAGCACAAAGTTCTTGCCAGCCATCTCGGGCATGTCGTCCTTGAGCACATCCACATCGATGTAGATGAGCCTCAGGCTCTTGCCCACCTGTGGCGCCGCGATGCCGATGCCATCGCTGGCATACATGGTTTCTTTCATGTTCTGGATGAGCTTGTCCAGCTCAGGATAGTCGGGGGTGACTTCCTTGGTCTCGGTCCGCAAGACCGGATGACCGTATAGATAGATTGGAAGCAACATTTTCCAATTAAAGATTAAGAATTTAACTTTCTATGATAGTTTCTTGTCAGTAGTTAATGGAGTTATGACAGTCCCCCTAGCCCCCTGAAGAGGGGGAGGCTGTTGGGCCGTTGGCCCGCTATTGGCACTTTGGCCTTCGGCCGCTTTTAGCCAGCCCCGCTAGGGAGCACCCCGTGGAGCACCCCTCAGTCCCCCCTTTAGGGGGCTTGGGGGACCGCTAACGTCTATACCCTCCGAACCGAGCTGAGGTAGTCGTTGAGGATGATGGTGGCTGCGATAGCATCGACGCGGGCCTTGTCGCGCCGGTCACTCTTCTTCATACCGCCGTCAATCATGGCCTGGTGGGCGATGGTGCTGGTGAATCGCTCGTCATACATCACAATGGGCATGTCGGGCAGCACCTTCTTCAGCCGGTTGACAAACGGCGTGATGTAGCGCATGCTCTCGCTGGGCT
>DEKO01000106.1 GCA_002353885.1 Porphyromonadaceae bacterium UBA2720 | reverse complement strand
AATTCGTTCAATTCGTAGTTGTGTGTCCGCCCGGTTTCAGAACAACGAATTACGCGAATTAAACAAATTAGGGGCTACTTCTCGGCATGCCCTAGCTCATGTGGCATGCCGAGGCACCACATCAATCAGGTGACACGAAAGTCAGCTGTCCTGCTCGGGGTGCCAGAGCTGCCGCATGCGGGCGGCGAGCTTGGCCTCGGCGGGCGTGTCCTGTGGATGCCACAGCTGCGGGTGGTTGAGTTGCTCGGGCATGTACTCCTGACGGACGAAATGCCCTGGGAAGTCGTGGGCATACTGGTAGTCCTTGCCATAGCCCAGTTGCTTCATGAGCTTGGTGGGCGCGTTGCGCAGATGCAATGGCACTGGAGCGTCGCCCGTCTGGTTGACCAGTGCCAGCGCCTCGTCGATGGCCAGATAGGCACTGTTGCTCTTGGGCGATGTGGCCAGGTAGATGGCACACTCGCTGAGTGGGATGCGCCCCTCGGGCCATCCAATCTTGCTGATGACATCGAATGTGGCATTGGCCAGGAGCAGGGCGTTGGGGTTGGCCAGGCCGATGTCCTCGGCCGCACTGATGCACAAGCGGCGGGCAATAAACTTTGGGTCCTCGCCACCGGCGATGAGCCGTGCCAGCCAGTAGACTGCGGCGTCGGGATCGCTGCCTCGAATGCTCTTGATAAAAGCCGAAATGATGTCGTAGTGCATCTCTCCCCCCTTGTCGAACGCCACAGGATTCTGCTGCAGACGGTCGGTGACAATCTTATCGTTGATGACAAACGGCTCAAGTGGTCCCAATGCCTGCATGATGAGGTCGAGAATGTTGAGCAGCTTGCGCGCATCGCCGCCAGCAAAGCGCAAAAGTGCATCGGTCTGCTCGACGCGCACCTCACGGTCCTGAAACATCTTGTCGGTCTTGATGGCTCGGTCGAGCAACTGCAACAAGTCGTCACGATCAAGGGGCTGCAGGACATAGACTTGCGCCCTTGACAACAAGGGTCTGATGACCTCAAATGAGGGGTTCTCGGTGGTGGCCCCGATGAGTGTGACCGTGCCATTCTCCACAGCCCCGAGCAATGAGTCCTGCTGCGACTTGTTGAACCGATGAATCTCGTCGATGAACAGCACGGGCCGCCCCTTGGTGAACATGCTGCGCGCGTCGGCCTTGCATCGGTCCAGCACCTCGCGCACCTCCTTGACACCGCTGGTGACTGCCGACAGGGTGTAGAACGGCACCTGGGTCTGCTGGGCGATGATGCGTGCCAGGGTGGTCTTGCCCACACCCGGAGGACCCCAGAGGATAAACGACGAGATGTTGCCACTCTCAATCATGCGGCGGATGACCGCCCCGTCACCGACGAGGTGTTTCTGTCCAATATAATCGTCGAGCGACTTGGGTCGCATGCGTTCGGCTAGCGGTTCGTACATATTAAAACAAGAATTTAGCATTAAGTCTCCTTGTCGTTGGAGAATTGCAAAGTTAATATTTTTTTGTGGCATGAGGGTTGAGTTAGGGCAACAAAAAGAATGATGGCACGTTTTTTGCTTAGGAAGAAGTTTGAAAAACAAAATCTCTGTGCTGGATGAAACAATGTACAAGATGTGGCTCGAGCAATGGCTCTGACGCCGAATACTGCAACGTGTGCGGCAATCGTTTGAGATCAGCCGCAGTGTGGGGGCGCGTCTGGTATGTGTTGCTAGGCATTGTGACTGTGGCTCTGTGCGGGCTGTTGCTTGGCACCTGGCTTGAGCTGCGCAATGCACGCAACAGCCTCGAAGCACGCGACACGTTGACCCAGAAGGTCAAGCAGCAGTATGACCAGCGCCTAGACTCGATGCGCCAGGAGCTGATGCTTCTCGACGCTCAGAAGTGTAGCGCCGAGCATCGTCTGACCGACTTCCAAGAGATGGTTGGTCGCAGCTACCCGCTGATTATCGACTCAATCAAGATAGGTAATGTCAACCGCATTCAGCAGGTGCAGAGTGAGTTTGGCGCTCCGATTTACAGCGATGAAACCATGTATCTTCAGCCGCGCATCTACTACCGCGGCATCAAGCGCGGAAACATTGACCTATACGTTCGCTGGTATGACGCAGATGGTCACATGCGTGTTGGTGATGTGTCGCCCCCGGGCTACTCTCAGGTGTGTGAGACCTATGTCTACGAGGAGAGCAAGGAACTCAACCTGAAGGGCTGGGGCAGCGAGAGCCGTGGCAACTGGCATCGGGGCCACTACCGCCTGGAGGTGTGGTACAAGGGTGTGTTGCTAGGCTCGAAGGAGTTTAATGTCCTATAAAATTGCGTGAGATGGTCACGCAAGATGTCGAAAAATAAGCCTCGCGCATTGATTGCGCGAGGCTTAAATTATTGTGTCATGTTTATAGGCTCGTTATTAACAAAGGGTTTGGGGAAATTTTAACGACGTGTGCGAAACTCAATGGGTGTGATGCCCGTGACGTGCCTGAAGACTCGGCTCAGATGATGCGGATATTTGAAACCGACAGCATAGGCGATTTCGCTGATAGACTGCTTGGTGCTCACGATCAAGAACTTGACTCGCTCGACGACAGCCATGTGGATATGTTCTTTGGCCGTGTGCCCAGTCGACTTCTTGACCAAGTCGCCGAAGTAGTTAGGCGACAAAGACAACTGTTGTGCGCAATAGGCCACTGTAGGCAAACCTTTCTCGACCGGCAGATTGCTCTCAAAATAATCTTTGAGCACAGCATTAAACCTGTCGATGAGCTGGTTGCTCATCTTGCTGGCCGCATTGTACTGCCGGGTGTAGAACCTCATGCAATAGCTGAAGAGTAACTCCAGGAATGAGAGGATAATCGACCTGCTCGACGCATCGATGGGATGCTCCAGCTCCATCGACAATCCCTCATAAAGCGAATCGATGATAGTCTTCTCGTCGGGTGTGAGGTGAAGCGCTCTGTTCGACTCGTAAGAGAAGAAAGAATAATACTTGAATCTGCTTGCCAACGGTGAATCGTGGATGATGCTGGGATGGAACATGAGCATCTTGCTCGTCGTCCCTTCATCGTGC
Organism: Porphyromonadaceae bacterium UBA2720; assembly: GCA_002353885.1. GTDB lineage: Bacteria > Bacteroidota > Bacteroidia > Bacteroidales > Muribaculaceae > Sodaliphilus. The sequence continues at coordinate 4,790 of DEKO01000106.1, read as the reverse complement.
GCTGTAGCGTTACCAAAGATTTGATCGGGCGCAATAAAAGCCATAGTAGCCTCGCCGTACTCATACTTACTCAGCCCATATGTCATGCTTCCGCTCTCTCCCTTAAGAAAAACACAATAGAAGCCACAACTCCTGAGTTCGTACTTGATATTAGCAATATCGTGACTATCGATAACGGTAATCAACGGGTGTTGCATTTTGCATCCATATCGCTCGCAGAAGTCCCCAATTGAATTTAGTCTAATAATTTCTGTTATCATTTTGCTTGCAATTTGAGACAAAAGTATAAAATAAGGAAACACGTGCTACTGTGGTATGTAATTTGTGTTCTTTTTTTAAGGTATATTCACAAAAAAACTATGGAAAAATAGCATTTTTCCATAAAACCATAACAAAACAGTCTCATCAATAGCAAAATGCAAGCCAATTACCAGAATGCAATATCAAGTAGGGTTCAATAAAAACACCCATGCTTCCAAGTCAATCTATAACCTTGAAAGCATGGGTTTATTAGGTTGTTGAGATCAGCCAACGCTGGTCATTGTTCGGTGTCACACCCGAGTTCTTTGTCCAAGCCTATGCGCCTTCCGATTTCCTCAAACAGGTTGAGCTCGGCATCGTCAGCCCCATCGGCATCCATCACCCTGACCAACTGTTGCGCGACGAAGCATTTGCGCTGTGTATCCATCTTCTTTACCAACTCGATGGCATAGTCGAAGTCCAAAGCCATTCCAGCCCTGAAGACCTCCTCGGTGATGCCCAGTTCGGCATTGATAGCATTGGACGCATACATCTCCTCAATGGTGATGACGCGGTCAGAATTGATCATCTCAATGATCAGGCTCACAATGGCCTGCTTCTCGAAGTCCGAAAAGTTGACGTTGCTCATGATTGCTTGATTAGTCGTTGTGATTGAAGGGTGGCGGTGTGACTTCGTCATCGCCATTGACTTGCGCGTTGTCCTCGGCCTGCACCTCCTGCTCCTTGGCCTTGTTCTGCTCGTTGACGCGCATGATTTCCTCGGTGCGCGATAGCCACTTGCGTTTGCCGAAGATGCGCTCAGCATCCTCGGTGTAAATCACCTCACGCTCGAGCAGCAACTGCGCTAGCTGGTGATGCCCGTCGGTATATTGCTCGAGGATGTCGCGTGCACGCGCATACTGGCTGTCGATGATGTCCTGGACCTCGGAGTCGATGGTCTGAGCCCGCGTCTCGCTATAGGGCTTGGTGAATCCATATTCCTGTCCACTCGAGTCGTAATAGCTAATGTTAGGCATCTTGTCGCTCATGCCATAGAATGTGACCATGGCATAAGCCATCTTGGTGGCGCGCTCCAGATCGTTGAGTGCCCCCGTGTCAATGAAACCAAGGAACATGTCTTCGGCCACACGCCCAGCCATGAGCGAGCAGATCTCGTCGAGCAGGGCCTGCTTGGGTTCGATTTGCCTTTCCTCAGGCATGTACCACGCCGCTCCCAGTGCCTTGCCACGCGGCACGATGGTGACCTTGATGAGTGGGTCGGCATACTGCAGGTGCCAACTGACAGTTGCATGCCCAGCCTCATGATAGGCAATGGACTTGCGTTCGTCGTCGGTGATGACCTTCGACTTCTTCTCCAATCCGCCAATGATGCGGTCGATGGCGTCCATGAAGTCTTGGCGCTGCACAGCCTGTTTCTGTCTGCGCGCCGCGATGAGCGCGGCTTCGTTGCAAACATTAGCAATATCTGCTCCCGAGAAACCAGGCGTCTGCCGTGCCAACTGCTCGATGTCGACACTGCCATCAATCTTGACATTGCGCAGGTGCACCTGGAAGATTTCCTTGCGGTCGGTGAGTTCGGGCAACTCGACATAGATTTGTCGGTCAAAACGTCCGGCACGCAGCAGCGCTTTGTCAAGGATATCAGCACGGTTGGTAGCAGCCAGAATGATGACACCACTGTTGCTGCCGAAACCATCCATCTCGGTGAGCAACTGGTTGAGTGTGCTCTCGCGCTCGTCGTTGCCTCCCATGTTGGCATTGCGTCCACGTGCACGGCCCACGGCATCAATCTCGTCGATGAAGACGATGCATGGTGCCTTCTCCTTGGCCTGACGGAAGAGGTCTCGCACACGGCTGGCTCCAACACCGACAAACATCTCGACAAAGTCGCTACCCGACATCGAGAAGAAAGGCACATTTGCCTCGCCAGCCACAGCCTTTGCCAGCAGGGTCTTGCCGGTTCCTGGAGGGCCTACAAGCAGAGCGCCCTTAGGAATCTTGCCTCCCAGTTCGGTGTAGTGCTCGGGGCTCTTGAGAAAGTCGACAATCTCGGCAATCTCGACCTTAGCCTCGGCCAGACCGGCCACGTCCTCAAACGTCACCTTGCTAGCATTGTCCTTGTCGAAGAGCATGGCCTTGGACTTGCCGACGCTGAAAATGCCTCCTCCGCCCATGCCTCCGCTGCCCATGCGCTTCATGAAGAAGAACCAGAAGCCAATGAGCAGCAGGACCGGCCCGAAGTACCAGAAGATGGTGCCGAAATCGCTGGTTGTGTCGTAGGACAAGTTACCTTTGAACCTTCCCTGCGCCCTCAAGGCATCAACCTTATCTTCAAACTTCTCGACCGAACCAATCTTGGTCGAGACTTTGGCCTTGAAACCCTGCTTGGGCTGATATCTGTTACCGTACACCACTTTTGCAAGCGAGTCGTTGAGCACAGCCTCGGCGCTTTCCTTATTATATACGACAATATTCTCAACCCCTCCACTGGCAATGTAGCTCTCAAATTCGTTCTGGCTCACTTCCTTAGCCATGCTGTTGTCGTTCATCCAGTAGGCTGCAAGCAGCCCCAGGAAGACGAGCATGTACATCCAGTAGATGTTGAACTTGGGGAATGGAGATTTTTTCTTGTTGTCTGCCATAGTGTTGTTCAGTCAATGTCAGGAATAGTGTTGATGACCGCGTCGCTCCAGAGTTGTTCCAAGTTGTAGCGGTTGCGGAACTCTGGCAGGAAAATGTGGACATAGATGGTACCATAGTCCAGCACAATCCATTGCGAGTTCTGGTAGCCATCGTAGTTGTAGGGGCGTACAGCAAGTTTGTCCTCGACGTATTCACGGATGCTGTCGGCGATAGCATCGACCTGGATGGGTGTGTTGCCGTTGACGATGACAAACGCCTGTGTTGGCGCAAACTCGATGTGTGAGAGGTCGACCGTGACAATGCCACGCGCCTTCTTTTCTTGCGCCCCCTCGACGATGGCCTGAATCAAAGTTTGGTTATCAGTAATCTGATTTTTCATTCGTTGAAATTACGTGTTTGTTTGTTATTCTGATTTTAAACGGCAAAGGTAATCATAAAAGTTCGAAAAGAAAAATATCGTCCTCAAAAAGACCAAATAAAATCAAAAATAGTTGATATCATTGTGCCATGTGCAAAGAAAATTGTAACTTTGCAGGCTAGAAAAAAATTAATCACTAAATATAAAACGAAATGGAAATAAGAGGAAAAATCATCGTGAAGTTGCCCCTTCAGAGCGGCACTTCAAAAGCCGGCAACCCCTGGAGCAAGCAGGAATATGTGCTTGAGACCATGGAGGCTTACCCGAAGAAAGTGCACTTTGACTTCTTCGGTGAGCGCGCCAACCAGTACCCCCTTGAAGTTGGCGACTTGATAGATTTAAGCTTTGACATCGACAGTCATGAGTACAATGGCCGCTGGTTCACCAGCATCCGTGGCTGGAAGGCTGACAAGCTTGATCCGAACGCTATCGCAGCCCAGCCGCAGCAGCCTCAGTATCAGCCTGCTGCCGCTCCTGTTGGCCCTGCGCCCACAGGTCCTGCGCCGGCACCAGCCCCCACAGCTGCTCCTGACTTCAGCCAGCCAGCCGAGGGCGACGACCTGCCGTTCTAGGTCTAACTGAAAGCAGACAATAACACAACGCGTGGAGCCCAGAATCGGGGCTCCACGCGCTGTTTAATAGCCATCGATGCAGTCGGTCAGGATGTGCGTGCATCAAGTGCCTGTTGCAGTTGCTGCAGTTGGGCTTTGATGTCCTTGAGCCGGTCGATGACCTCAAAGCGCTTGTCCACGCCGTCGCGGTTGGCTCGCAACTGGGCCTGCGCGGCATCGAGTTTGAGCCCTTTCTCTTTAACCAAATAATAGATTTTGCGGATTGTCTCGATGTCGTTGGGGGTGTAGAACCGGATGTTCTTGGCGTTGCGCTTGGGACGAATGATGGTGAACTGCGTCTCCCAATATCGCAGCGTGCTCTCAGGGATGCCCACAATCTGTGCCACATCGCCTATCTTATAGTATTTCTTGTCAAGTTCTTGCATTGATGGTCGTCTTATTGTTGGTACAAAGTTAGTCAGAATAACTGAAAAAGCCAAATTTTGCCACGAAAAATCAAAAAAAACAGCCTTTGGCTTTGAGTTACGGCCAAATAGCAGTAATTTTGTAGGTTGTTTTGGATTTTGAAAAAAATATAGACTAAACAAGATATGCTGACAGCAAAAGAAATCCGCGAAGCGTTCAAGAGCTTCTTTGAGAGCAAGCAGCACCACATCGTGCCTTCGGCTCCGATGGTCATCAAGGATGACCCCACCCTCATGTTCACCAATGCCGGTATGAACCAGTTCAAGGACATCATCCTGGGCAACAAGCAGGCGCAGTGGCGCCGTGTGGCCGACTCGCAGAAGTGCCTGCGCGTGAGCGGCAAGCACAACGACCTGGAAGAAGTCGGACACGACACCTACCACCACACGATGTTCGAGATGGTAGGCAACTGGTCGTTCGGCGATTACTTC
>DEKO01000074.1 GCA_002353885.1 Porphyromonadaceae bacterium UBA2720 | reverse complement strand
GCATCGGCACAGACGTTCATGCCCACATGTTTCATACACACCAGTGCGCGTTTGCCGCTATAGGAAGCTCCCAGGGCAGTCTCCATAGCGGTTTTCTCATTGGCACTCCAGTCGCTGTGCACACCGCGTTCGCGGGCCAGCGCGTTAGTTTGGATAAACTCAGTGATTTCGGTCGATGGGGTTCCCGGATAGGCATAAACGCCCGAAAGCCCGGCATGCAATGCACCCAGAGCCAGAGCCTCATCTCCCAACAGAAGATTTTTTTTCATTGTATTTGGTTTATGTTTCTAAATTATCCTAATTTGAAACGGACACTTTTGTTTAAGCGCAACGAAATTACAAAGAAATCCTCAATCCCACAAATAATTTAAGGTTTATTTCACTTTTATTTGGCACAAAATGACACAAAGGGTTAAAATGGGTAAAAAATGTCCTTTGGTCTCGCTTTTTTCGGGGCTCATTTCAATTGTTTGTTGTAATTTTGCACGATTAACTGCAAAGTCCGCCACTTGAGCGAACCTCTGCATTCGGAATCTATCAAAAGTTACTATATAATTCTTTAACAAATTATGGCAGAAAACAGAAAAAAACTGTTCGACATGTTTGCGCCGGTCACTCCCGAGGAGTGGCGCGCCAAGGCCGAGGTCGACCTCAAAGGGGCCGACTTCGACAAGAAGATGGTATGGCGAACAAACGAAGGGTTCAATGTCCAGCCACTGTATCGCGGTGTCGACATCAAGGACCTCAAGGCCACCGAGTCACTGCCCGGTGAGTATCCATTTGTGCGCGGCACACGCACCAACAACTGCTGGGCCGTACGCCAGAACATCAACATCGAGGATGAGGCTCAGGCCAACGCCAAGGCCCGCGAGATCCTGGGCAAGGGGGTGACTTCGCTCGGGCTCAAGGCCAACGCCGACACCAACCTCGAGGTGCTGCTGGCTGGCATCGATTTGAACAAGGTGGAGATCAACCTGATCAACTGCCCCAAGTGCGCCCTGGCACTGACCCAGAAGCTGGTGGCAATGATTGAGGCTGCTGGTGCCCAGGAAACCTTCTGCGGTTCGGTGACGTTCAACCCGTTCAAGCGCAACTTCAAGCACGGCACCGCCTTCCCCGGCGACATCGTGGCCATGGCAAGCGAGCTGCTCAAGGCTGCCGCTCCGGTCAAGGGACTGCGTGTGCTCAGTGTCGACTCAATTATTCTCAACAATGCCGGCGCTTACATCTATCAGGAGCTCGGCTATGCACTGGCATGGGGCAATGAGTGGATGGCACAGCTCACCGACGCTGGATTCAGCGCACAGGAGGTGGCCACCCGCATCAAGTTCAACATGGGCATCTCCACCATCTACTTCATGGAGATAGCCAAGTTCCGCGCTGGCCGTCAGCTCTGGGCTCAGATTGTCAAGCAATATGGTCCCGAGTGCGACTGCGCCTGCAAGATGGTGGTCAATGCCGAGACCACACTGTTCAACCACACGGTGTACGACAGCTATGTCAACCTGCTGCGCACCCAGACCGAGGCCATGAGCGCCGCTCTGGCTGGTGTCGACTCGATTGTGGTCACACCGTTCGACGCTAGCTACAAGCCCAGCGACGACTTCAGCGAGCGCATCGCCCGCAACCAGCAGATCATGCTGCAGGAGGAGAGCCACCTCGACAAGGTCACTGACCCCGCCGGTGGCAGCTACTACGTGGAGATGCTCACCGCTTCGCTGGCTCAGGAGGCTTGGAAACTCTTCCTCGATGTCGAGGACAAGGGCGGATTCAAGGCCGAACTTGACAACTGCAACATCATCAACGCCGTCAATGCCAGTGCCAATGCACGCTTTGACAAGGTGGCCAAGCGCAAAGAGCAGTTGCTGGGCACCAACCAGTTCCCCAACTTCACAGAGAAGGCTGCTGACAAGGCCGATGCCTGCGAGGCCGCTCACAAGTGCGGTTGCGGTTGCAACCACGAGGAGGGCGAGGTCAGCCTGAACATGAAGCGCCTGGCCAGCCAGTTCGAGGAGATTCGTCTGGCCACCGAGCACGCAGCCAACACCCCCAAGGTGTTCATGCTCACCATTGGCAACCTGGCCATGCGTCTGGCTCGCGCTCAGTTCAGCGACAACTTCTTCGCATGCGCCGGCTATGAGCTGATCGACAATAACGGCTTCAAAACTGTAGAGGACGGCATCAACGCCGCCATGGAAAAGAATGCCGACGTCGTGGTACTCTGCTCGAGCGACGACGAGTATGCCGCACTCATCCCCGAGGCGGTCAAGCTGCTGGACGGCCGTGCCGAGCTGGTGCTGGCCGGTCCCGAGACCGACGAATTCAAGGCCCTGGGCATCACCAACTTTATCAACGTGCGCACCAATGTGCTGGGCACACTCAAGGCCTTCAACGCTAAACTGTTAAAATAAGGAGGAGCTGAACAATGAGACCAAATTTTAAGAACATAGATATCGCAAATGAGGCTTTCAATGTTGAGCATAAGCCTCTCGTGATGGGCGAAAGTTGGAAGAATGCCGAGTTGCTCGACATCAAGCCCGTCTATACCAAGCAAGACCTTGAGGGTCTTGAGCACCTCGACTTCGTGGCTGGTATTCCTCCCTTCCTGGGTGGCCCCTACAGCCTGATGTACCCGTTCCGTCCGTGGACTGTCCGTCAGTATGCCGGTTTCTCGACTGCTGCTGAGTCTAACGCTTTCTATCGCCGCAACCTGGCCTCGGGTCAGAAGGGTCTGTCGGTGGCATTCGACCTTCCGACCCACCGCGGCTACAACGCCGACAACCAGCGCGTGGTCGGTGACGTGGGCAAGGCCGGTGTGTCGATTTGCTCGGTCGAGGACATGAAGGTGCTTTTCGATGGCATCCCCTTGAACAAGATGTCGGTGTCGATGACCATGAACGGCGCTGTGCTGCCCATCATGGCATTCTACATCGTGTCGGGTCTGGAGCAGGGTGCCAAGCTCGAGGAGATGGCAGGTACCATCCAGAACGACATCCTCAAGGAGTTTATGGTGCGCAACACCTATATTTATCCTCCCAAGTTCTCGATGCAGATTATCGCCAGCATCTTTGAGTACACCTCAAAGTATATGCCCAAGTTCACTTCTATCTCAATTTCTGGTTACCACATGCAGGAGGCTGGTGCAACAGCCGACATCGAGCTTGCATACACACTGGCCGACGGTATGGACTACCTCCGCACGGGTGTCA
>DEKO01000029.1 GCA_002353885.1 Porphyromonadaceae bacterium UBA2720 | reverse complement strand
TTGCAACCACTTGAAAAAATGCTAAAATCGCGAGGCTTGTTAGCCTCTCACACCTTTTTAGCATTTTCCACTATTTTTATTAACGACTAAAAATTTGTTGGAAAATGAACTATCTTTTCACATCCGAATCAGTGTCTGAGGGGCATCCCGACAAGGTTGCCGACCAGATTAGCGACGCCATCCTGGACCAGTTCTTGGCCTACGACCCGCAGTCGAAGGTGGCTTGCGAAACGCTCGTGACCACCGGACAGGTGGTGATTGCCGGCGAGGTCAAGAGCAAGACCTACATTGACCTGATGGCCACAGCCCGCCGTGTGATCAACCGCATCGGCTATAACCGCAGCGAGTTGATGTTTGACGGCTCGTCGTGCGGTGTGTTCAGCGCGCTGCACGAACAGAGTGGCGACATCAACCGCGGCGTGGAACGTGCCACTCCCGAGGAACAGGGTGCCGGTGACCAGGGCATGATGTTCGGCTATGCGTGCGACGAGACACCGTCGATGATGCCGTTGACGCTCTATCTGGCTCACTTCATCATGTATGAGTTGGCGCAAATCCGTCGCGAAAGCCGTCTGATGAGCTATCTGCGCCCCGACTCGAAGAGCCAGGTAACAGTGGAGTATGACAGCGAGACCCATCGTCCGGTGCGCATCCACACCATCGTCGTGAGCACACAACACGACGAATTTATCCGCCCCAACGGCAATAGTCACGAGGCCCAACTGGAGGCCGACCGCCAGATGCTGCAGCGCATCGAGGACGACGTGAAAGGCATTCTGCTGCCCCGTGTCAAGGCGCAGCTGTCGCCCGAGATCCAGTCGCTCTTTGACGACCAACTGATTGTTTTGGTCAATCCCACCGGCAAGTTTGTCATTGGTGGTCCCGCTGGCGACACAGGCCTGACAGGCCGCAAGATTATCGTTGACACCTATGGTGGTCGCGGCGCTCATGGCGGCGGTGCCTTCAGCGGCAAGGATCCCAGCAAGGTGGACCGCAGTGCCGCCTATGCAGCGCGCCACATCGCCAAGAACGCTGTTGCCGCCGGCATAGCCAGCCAGATGCTTGTTCAGGTGGCCTACGCCATCGGCAAGGCTGAACCCGTGAGCTTCTATGTCAACACCTATGGCACATCGCATGTGCCGATGAGCGATGCCGAGATTGCACACCGACTGCAGCAAGTGTTCGACATGCGCCCTGCAGCCATTGAGCAGCGGCTGGGACTGCGCAAACCCATCTACGAGGAGACAGCAGCCTACGGCCACATGGGCCGCGACCCGCGCCGTGTGACCAAGCGCTTCCACAACGACTATGAAGGCGACCTGGCAATCGAGGTCGAACTCTTCACCTGGGAAAAACTCGACTACGTCGACCGCCTGCGACAAGAGTTTGATATAGTCAATAGCTCAAGTTTCTAGAGGAGTAAAGACGTTATTTTTTAGTAGTTAAGGAGTTAAAGGGAGTTAAGACGTTACATGATTGTGGCAGTATGACCCCATCAGGCAAAAAGGCTATCATCTTAACCACATAACCACTTAACTCCTTTAACAACACAAAAGTAGCTTGTTCCGAAACTCGAGTTACTAGTTAATAGCCTACACGTCACAGTTTGTTGGCGATATGCGATTCGGTGGTATGACAGATTCCACCGAATCGTTGTTTTTGTTCAAAAGTCCGACCAGAGGCTTTATCATATCTAAAAATGTTGTAATTTTGCAGTCCAAAACCGAAGTGAGTATGAACTTTGAACAACAAATAGAGGACTGTGGCTACTGTTGTGTAACCCTCACAGCCCGTGACTTCCAGGCCGAACGTCAACGACAGAAATTCACCATCGTGCTGCTGTGCACGCATGGCGAGGCACTAGTGGAACTGAACATGGAACGACTGCGTGCCCGCAGCGGTTCGCGCTTGTGCTACACACACGTCATGGAGCTCCGTCAGATTGAGGTGTCGCCCGACTTTGAGGCCCTTGCTCTGGTGATGAACGAACAATTCTCGATGGAATCGGTTGTCGGTGTGGAAACCGAGTTGCTTCAGTCTCTGTTCAGCACCCCCGTGCGTCATATCGACGACCCCAAGCGCTGGCAATTGCTGCTTAATCTGTTTGAGAGTCTGCGCATCTATGGTTCGATGGACGTGGGCAAGTTCCGTCACGAGATACCGCGCAGCATCTTCCGCAGCATTGTCATCATCCTGGGCGAGGCCGAGTCGGGCTCGGCAGCCACGCATCCCCAGAAAGGCGGATACTCGATGGCCGACAACTACTTCCGCAACTTTATCAACCTGATCAACGACCATGTGCAGCGTGAACATGAGGTGGCCTTCTACGCTCAGCACCTGTGCATCACTCCGAAGTATCTGAATGAGATTTGCAAGCTCAAGTCGGGGCACAAGGCCAAAGAAATCATCTCGGCGATTCTGGTGAACTATATCAAGCGCGACCTCATGTACTCGGGTAAGTCGATGAAAGAGCTGGCCAGCGAATTCGGTTTTGCCGACCAGTCGAGTTTGGGCAAATTCTTCCGCAAGCTCACCGGGCAGTCGCCCCTCACCTTCAAACGCAACCAACAATGAAACGCATCTATCTTCTGTCGGTGCTGGGCATCCTCACCGCCCTGGCATCAGTGGTCAACAACATGTTCTCGCCCGCCATGCCCGACCTGGTCAACACCTTCGGCATCGAGGCATCGACGGCACAGCTGGGTCTGACAGCCAGCCTGCTGGGCCTGGCATTGGGTCAAGTCATCATTGGGCCTCTGAGCGACCGCCTGGGCCGCCGTGGCCCGCTACTGGCGTCGATGGTTCTGCTTGCACTGGCGTCGATGGCCAGCCTGATCGCTCCCTCCCTGTCACTTCTGCTTGGCTTGCGCGTTGTGCAAGGTCTGTCGGCAGGTGGTGGCATCGTCATCGCCCGCTCGATGGCCAGCGACATGAGCCAGGGCAACGAATTGATCAAGACTCTTGCGTTTATCAACGTGTTCAACGGGCTATTTCCGATTTTCACCCCGATGGCTGGAGGTGCCCTGACACAGGCCATGGGATGGCAGGGCCCCATGCTGGGCACAACGATTGTCGCAGTGGTGCTGTGTGTGGCATGTCTGTTTGTGCCAGAGTCGCTGCCCACCGAGCGCCGTGTCACCACCAGTGCAGTGGCCACCATGTCTTTATTTAATAAGGTGTTCCACAATCACACTTGCCTCTACACCATCCTTCACCAGGGAGCAGCCCTTGCAGTCCTGTTTGGCAACATCGCCCTGACACCATTTCTGGTCGTTCGCTGTGGCTACAGTCCCTCGACAATCGGTTATGCATTAGGGGCCAACGGCATCTTCACAGCGCTGGGGGCCGGGTCGGCAGCAGCCATGGGCAGTGGCGAACGTGGCATGCGCATCTGCAGCACGGGTCTACTGGCAAGTGGTATCGTGATGTCAGTGGTCCTGCTGGGCGGCATGCCATTCTGGTGCTACGAGGTGGTAATCAGCTTGATGCTCTTCTTTGTGGGCGTGACACTGACCAGCAGCAGCGGGCGTGCAATGGATAGTGCCCGCGCTCAAGCTGGCACGGCCAGCGCGCTGCTGGGTGCAGTGGGGTTTGTCGTTGGCGCGCTTGTAGCCCCGCTGATGGGTCTTGGCAATCTGATGACAAGCGCTGCTGTAGTGTATGTGGTAGCCGCCGTGCTTAACGCCTTGTTCACCCACCTGTCCAACAGGGGATAGCACGAGCCCGCAAGCAGACAAAAAATGGCTACAAAAAAGTTACATCGAGCCCATTAAACAATATTTAACTTTAGCTGATTAAACCTTGAGGGGGTTCGTAATATTGCTGTGGTTCAACAACTTAGCTTCTGCAAAACATCCGTTTTTCGACTTTTCCCTCAATAAAATCGATTTGTCGCGATAAAAAATTTTCCGAAAAAAGTTTGCATGTTAAAAATTTGATATAATTTTGCAGCGGATTTCGGACGGAGATATCTGAGGTCCAAAATAAAGTTTGACTATAATTTATTGTTTTATTTTTTAATTTTAAACAAAGAAATGAAAAAGTTAGTTTTATTACTTGCTGTTGTTTTTAGTGTATCTCTCTTCTCTTGCAGCAATGCTGAGCAGACTACTGAGAATACCGACACCCTCGCAACTGAGGCTCCCGTGGAGGAGGTTGTTCCTGCTGACACTACCGCTCAGGACACTGCCGCTCAGGCCGCTCCCGCTGAGGCTGCTGCTCCCGCTGACAGCGCTGCTAACGCACCTGCCTAAGCTTAGAGAAGCATCGCTATTTAGCGACACTCTGAACACAACAAAGAGTTTGAAGCTGTTCCCCTCGTTGAGAGTCGAGCAGCTTTTTTTGTGCCATTTTTTCAATGCACAATGCACAATGCACAATGCACAATGCCCAATGCACAATGGGCTTCGCCTGATGGCGAAGCCCATTGTCGTTGCTTATTGCTTAAAGCTTATAGCTTACCGCTTGACGATTACATCAGTGATGCCGGGTCGAGGTTGTTACGCTCGATGTCCTTGAAGTAGCGGTAGGTGCTCACTTTCAGTTCCTGGCATGCATCCTCGTCGGCAATGATGATGGCATGGCGGTGCATCTGCAGGGCGCTGAGCGTGCACATGTGGCTCACTGCCCCCTCGACAGCCTGTTGCAAGGCGCGTGCCTTCTTGTAGCCGTTGACGATGATCATCACCTCGCGTGCCGCCATCACTGTGCCGACTCCCACGGTCAGCGCCGTTTTTGGCACCTTGTTGATATCGTTGTCAAAGAACCGGCTGTTGGCAATGATGGTGTCCTGTGTCAGCGTCTTCTGACGGGTGAGGGATGTGAGCGACGACCCAGGCTCGTTGAAGGCAATGTGCCCATCTGGCCCCACACCTCCCATAAACAGGTCGATGCCACCCGCAGCCTGAATGCGCGCTTCATAGTCGGCACACTCCTTAGCCAGGTCAGCGGCATTGCCGTTGAGGATATTGACATTCTCAGGCTTGATGTTGATGTGACTGAAAAAATTGTTCCACATGAACGAATGGTAACTCTCGGGATGATCCTCAGGCAGGTTGCAGTATTCATCCATGTTGAAAGTAACGACATGTTCAAAACTGACCTCCCCAGCGTGGTTCATCTCAATGAGTTTCTTGTACATTCCCAGCGGCGAGCTGCCCGTTGGGCATCCCAACACAAAGGGGTGCTCGGCTGTGGGTTTGGCTGCATTGATGCGGCTGGCCACATAGCGTGCCGCCCACGCTGACACCTGCTCGTAATTCGGTTCGATGATTAGTCGCATATCTTTAGTTTATCGTTTAGAGTTATTTCATTGTTTTATCACAGGACCACAAAATTACAGCTTTTCTGGCAAACTGCACACGCATTTGCCAAAAAAACATTAACTTTGCCGAAAATACAACGACTATGACAGACAACAAGAGACCGCTGATCTTGATCAGCAATGACGACGGATATGACTACGATGGCATCCAGGCACTCATCGGCATCGCACGGCAGCTGGGCGATGTCGTTGTTGTGGCACCGCAACAGCACCAGAGCGGCATGGGCAGCGCCATCACCATCGCCCGCCCGCTGCGCGCCTACAAGACAGTCGATGAGCCAGGTTACCAAGTCTGGCTGGTCGACGGCACACCCACCGATTGCGTGAAGATGGCTCTGGACCAACTGCTGCCCAACCGCCGGCCCGACCTGCTGCTGTCGGGCATCAACCATGGGCTGAACACGGGCGTCAACACCGTCTATAGCGGCACGATGGGAGCAGTGTTTGAGGGTGCGGCACACCATGTGACCAGCGTGGGGTTCAGCTATGGGCGATATGAGACCCATGTTGACTTCACCCCCACCCTGCCGTGGGTCAAACAGATCATTGAGGCCGTGCTCAAGCATGGCCTACCCGCCGATGTGTGCCTGAACGTGAACATGCCGGCAGGCGAGATTCATGGCATCAAGGTCACCACAGCCGGCATGGGGTGCTGGCGCGACGAGTATGACCACCGTGTCGACCCCTTCGGCCGCGACTACTACTGGATGACCGGCCGCTATGAAATGGATCACCCCGACGACCCCACAACCGACCTCTACAATCTGGACCGTGGTTGGATTGCCGTCACCCCATGCCGCGTCGACCAAACCGCCCACGACCAACTGGCCGCCATCGGTGACCTATTGTTAAACAAATAATTCCTGATATTATCAAGAGACTCCTCACCATAGCATTGGCCATCATCGCGCTCTGTGGATTCGCAAAGACTCAGAACGTGGTGTGGGTGGTTGACGGCAAGGTCATAAACGGCGATGTCGGCATCAGTATTCAAGACCTGACGACTGATAACCAGACCGATACCCTTATCGCACAAGCATTTGTGGGACTGGATGCTGACGACATTGCCTCGATTTCAATCCTCAATCGCGACACGGTGGCAACCTCCTGCTGTATCGATACTGACACCGTTGTCGTGATTAAAACCAAGTCTGGTCGCCCCGTAAGGCTACGTGATGAACTGGGGCTCTCGGATAATCGTATTCTTGACATCGCACAGAAAATCAGTTGGATAGGCACTTCAAATTACATTGGCGACCAGAATGTGGCCTATCAGCAATTGCTCAGCAACTTGTGCACCAATAGCGACCTCATTACATTGGCACAATTACACCCTAAGCCTCAAATCAGAGCGTTGGCTTTTGAGTTTCTGACCTATCGTGACGACCCGTCGGTTCCTCAATTGTTAGAGCATGCGCTGACCGACACATGTGAGTTGATCCGGCAAAGTGCAGATGTGAGATGGACAAGCAATGTTGCAGAATATGATGTCTGGGCTTTCAGGAATAGCCAAATGATAGATTCCTCCCTGACCTATAATTATCAGGTACTTGACAGCCTGCTCATTTTCACACCCAACCTCAGTCACATCGATTTCATTAGCATTAGACTATTACCCTCATTGCCAGCACTTGAAAAATACTATGCACGCCTTCATAGCATGTTTGAACAAGAAGGGATTGATGATGCTTTGATTCCTTTGGCCAGATATCATCGAGAACAAGATATTTCCTTGATTGCACAGGCACTAAGTCGGCCCAGTAAGGCCTATGCCGCACTCCATGCTGTTGCCAACTGGCCGCACCCATCGTTCTACCTCATCTTCTAAGCCTGTTTGATTCGAATCTTAAGTCCACGGGAAGGGACGATTTGCTTGAAGCGTTTTATTCTGCTCTGATGGCCTATGATGACCAAGCGACATACGATGTCATCGACCAGATATTGAGCCACTTGGAGGGCAGAATGTTAGAACGGAACAGCAAGGCTTTTAAATCGGTGTTGAAAGAGCAAGAAAGACCGCGGTATATGCCCATCTGGGAAAAGCATAGGATTAGAATTGCTCTTATGACGAAGGTACCGGGATGATGCTTGCAGCCAAGGCTTGTAAAGCACACATTTTTCACAATTTTGGGCTTAGTTAGGGGCTGTACAGCAGAAAATGATTATCTTTGCAGATTGTTTCGGTGATTGCGAACCATTTTCGCAATGCGTGAACCACCTACTTGTTTACTCGTTTACTAGAAAGATATGGAAAGAAAAGTCAGGGTGCGCTTTGCACCATCACCCACAGGCCCGCTCCACATCGGGGGTGTGCGCACTGCGCTGTATAACTACCTGTTTGCCCGCCAGCATGGCGGCACGATGATCTTGCGCATCGAGGACACCGACTCGACCCGCTTTGTTCCTGGTGCCGAGGAATATATCAACGAGGCTCTGCAGTGGCTGGGCATCGGCATCGACGAAGGCGTGCAAGAGGGAGGCAACTATGGCCCCTACAAGCAGAGCGAGCGCCGCGACATCTACCGCAAGTATGTCAAGCAATTGCTGGACGATGGCAAGGCTTATATCGCCTTCGACACGCCACAAGAGTTGGAAGCCAAGCGCCAGGAGGTGGCCAACTTCCAGTATGATGCCTCGACTCGCTTGCAGATGCGCAACTCGCTGAGCCTGCCTGCCGATGAGGTGCAGCGTCTGCTGGAAGCTGGTGAGAAGCATGTGGTGCGCTTCAAGATCGAACCCAACCGCGACGTGGTGGTCAACGACCTGATTCGTGGCGTGGTAACCATCAACTCGAGCATCCTGGACGATAAGGTGCTGTACAAGAGTGCCGACGACCTGCCCACCTATCACCTGGCCAACATCGTCGACGACCACCTGATGGAAGTGTCGCACGTCATCCGCGGCGAGGAGTGGTTGCCCAGCGCTCCACTGCATGTGCTGCTCTACGAGGCACTGGGATGGGCCGACACCATGCCGCAGTTTGTCCATCTGCCGCTGCTGCTCAAGCCCGACGGAAAGGGCAAGTTGAGCAAGCGTGACGGCGACCGTTTGGGCTTCCCCGTGTTCCCGCTCGAGTGGCACGACCCCAAGAGTGGCGACATCAGCAGCGGATACCGCGAGCGTGGCTATCTGCCGCAGGCGGTGGTCAACTTCCTGGCCCTGCTGGGCTGGAATCCCGGCGACGACCGCGAGATGTTCAGCATGGACGAATTGATCAAAGAGTTCTCGTTTGAGCACTGCTCGAAGAAGGGAGCCAAGTTTGACTTTGAGAAGGGCAAGTGGTTCAACCACGAGTACCTGATGAACATGGACGACACCGAGTTGGCACAGGTGTTCAAGCCCGTGCTTGCCCAGCACGTCGACCCGTCGCAGTTCAGCGACCAGTACATTGCCCAAGCCGTGGGTCTGGTCAAGAGCCGTGTCAACTTTGTGAGCGAGCTGTGGGATCAGGCACGCTTCTTCTTTGTGCGTCCCGAGGAGTATGCCGAGAAAGACATCCGCAAGCGCTGGAAACCCGAGACTCCCGACATCATGCGTGCACTCATCGAGGTGCTGCGTGGCATCGACGACTTCACGAGCCAGAACAGCGAGGAGATTGTGCTGAACTGGATCAAGGAGCATGAGTATCACCTGGGCAACGTGATGAATGCGTTCCGTCTGACGGTGGTGGGCGAGTGCAAGGGCCCCCACATGTTCGACATCAGCCAGTTGCTGGGCAAAGAGGAGACCATCGCGCGCATCGAGGCTGGCATTGAAAACATACGCTTAATTGAGAATTGAAAATTGAGAATTGAGAATTATATAAAGCTATCTATCTTTCTGATAGTTTTCACAATCTCCAATCCACTGTGTGGGCAGGAGCTGGTGTGGGACGTGGACTTCAACGCCGTGTTTGCCAACCGCGAGGGGGGCGATGAGATGCGCCCCGACCAGACGTTCTTGTTCACCCGCTTGGAGCCTGAGCTGGGCGTTCAATTTGTTGACAGCAAGGGCAACAGCCATCGTCTGATGGGTGGTGTGGCATGGTACCAGCCCTTGAATGACGGTTTAGACGGCTACAAGGTATTGCCCACGCTCTACTATCAGGGTCGCCATCGTCAGTGGCAATTCACGCTGGGCGAGTTCCCGCGGCATTTGGCGCATGCGTTGCCTCGCTACCTGTGGAGCGACTCGCTCAACTACTGCAACCCTCACATCCGAGGCGCCATGGTGCAGTGGGGCGATGACACGCACTGGATGCAAGCAGTGGTCGACTGGCGACAGATGCAAAGCCGCACCCGCCGCGAGGCCTTCAACGCCGTGTTGAGCGGTCGTGCCGGTCTGGGACGGTCGCCACTCTATGTGCTGGGCCATATCCAATATAATCATCTGGCCAAGCGCAAAGATGCCCCTGAGGATGAGGGCGTCAACGACGATGCCACCATCAACCCCATGCTAGGCGTTGCCTTCGACATCAAGCATGTGGCGTGCCGTGCCGAGGCCGGCGCCATCATGCAACTGCAGCGCTGCCGTGCCGAGCACCGCTGGCACACCCCAGCCGCCTTTGTGGGCAACTTGATGGCCCGCTGGCGCTGGCTCGATGTGACCGAGACAGTCACTGCCGGTAAGGACCTGTTCCCGCTCTACGACCAGTTTGGCAGCGAGCTGAACCTGGGCGACCCCTACTATCGCAGCAAGTTCTATAGCCGCACTGACGTGCGCGGACACTTGTTCAACAACGACAAGGTGGATGTGAGCGCAGTGCTCACATTCCACGCCACCGACTGCATCACAGGCTTCTGGCAGCAACTGAGTTGCCGCTTCTACATCGGCGGTACAGGCCGCCATGTCGACAAGGGCACTAGCCCGATTAACCCTATTTTCTAGACCACAGATACATGGATCCCGCCTACAACTTTGGAATCTCGACATACAAACTGGCCGTACGTCTGGCATCGCTGAAGAACCGCAAAGCGCGTCTGATGCTTGACGGCCAGTCACAGACGTTTGACTACCTGCGCGAACACTTGGACCCGTCAGGTGGCTACATCTGGATTCACGCTTCGTCGCTGGGCGAGTTTGAGCAAGGGCGACCACTGATTGAGATGATTCGAAGCAATCATCCCCAAGCCCGCATCGTGTTGTCATTTTTCTCGCCATCGGGCTACGAAGTGCGCAAAAACTACAACCAGGTCGATGCTGTGTGCTACTTGCCCTTTGACCTGCCAGGCAACGTCACCAAGTTTCTTGACCTGGTCAAACCATCGATGGCCATCTTTGTCAAGTATGAGTTCTGGGGCAACTATCTGCAGGAACTTCATCGCCGCGGTGTGCCCACCTACAGCATCTCGGCCATCTTCCGGCCGAGCCAAGTGTTCTTCAAGCCCTGGGGAGGCAAGATGCGCAAAATCTTGTCGTGTTTCACCAAGCTCTATGTCCAGAACGAGGAGTCGCGTCAGCTGCTAGCCGGCATCGGCATCGACCAAGTGGAGGTGAGCGGTGACACCCGCTTTGACCGCGTTGCACACATCCGCGAGCAGACCAAGCAGTTCCCCACCATCGAGAACTTTGTGTCCAATGCCCGCCTAACGGTGGTGATGGGCAGCTCATGGGAGCCCGACGAGGACCTCATGATTCCTTACTTTAACAGCCATCCCGACATCAAGCTCATCATTGCTCCGCATGAGTTTGACCGCGAGCGTCTGCTGGCCATCATGTCGCGCATCAAGCGCCCGGCAGGCCTGTTCAGCCAAGCTCTGCCTGCCACCTCGTCGCAGCTCGACTGCATCATCATCGACAGCTTCGGGTTGTTGTCGTCGCTTTACCGCTATGGCCAAATAGCAATGATCGGGGGCGGCTTCGGGGCCGGCATCCACAACCTGAACGAAGCGGCAGTCTATGGCATGCCCGTCATCTTCGGGCCCAACTACCACAAGTTCAGCGAAGCGAAAGACCTGATTGCCTGCGGTGGCGGATTTGCCGTGAGCAACGCCGACGACTTCAGCACTGTGATGGACCGTCTGCTGAGCGATGATGCCGAGTTGCGCCGCGCCGGCATGGTGGCCGAGAGCTACATCCAGAGTCACCTGGGCGCCACCGAGTTCATCTATGAGCAAATAAAAAAGCATATTAAGTAACTACGGAGTTAAGTAGTTAAGAAGTTAAGTAGTTAAGAAGTTAAGGGGAAAATAGACTATAAAATGAAGACAGAACTCAGTTCACACATCCGCTTAGACCAGGTGTCGAAGCGATATTACCAACCCGAGAGCGAGCTGGAACTGGCATCGCTCACACGGTTTGAGAAGGTCAACACGCGCATTGTCGAGAACAGTGACACGGGTGCAGCACTGGCCGCTGCCGACATTGCCCATCGCATTGCACAATGCGTGCAGCTCAAGGGGCAATGTGTCATCGGCTTCGGGGCCGGCAAGTGCGCCCTCAAAGTCTACGACGAACTGGTCAAGCTCTACTTTGCCGACAAGGTTAGCCTGGCTAATGTCATTGCCTTCAACATCAGTGAGCTGGGCTTTGGTGTTGTCAAGGGCGATGAGCAGAGCACCTTTGTCCGTCTCAAGCGCCACCTCTTCAACAAGGTTGACATCGACCCATCCAACATCCACACCTTCAGCCAAGAAGCCACGCATGAGAATGTGCACCAGCTGTGCAAGGCCTATGAGGCCGAGATCAGCGAGTATGGTGGCTTGGACCTGGTGGTGTGTGAGCTGACCAAGGTGGCCTCACTGGCATTCAACGAGCCGGGGTCGCCCAGCAACTCGACGTGCCGGCTGATGATGCTGAGCGACGACTCGCGTGTGCGTGTGGCCGAGGCATTCCAGCGCGAGCATGCACCACGCACAGCCGTCACTCTGGGCATCAGCAACCTGATGTCGGCGAGCCACATCATCGCTGTGGCTTGGGGCGAGGACAGTGCACCGGCATTGCATGCCACCGTCGAGGGTCGCATGACCGACCTGGCACCAGCCAGCTTCTTGCAGATGCACCACAGCGCGCAGATTTTTGCCGATCTGGAGGCCGGTACGCGACTGACACGCATCAACTATCCGTGGCGCGTGACCTCGTGCGAGTGGACCGACTACCTGATTCGTCGCGCCATCGTGTGGCTGTGCCAGCAGACCGGCAAGCCCATCCTCAAGCTCACCAACAAGGACTATAATGACAATGGTTTGAGCGAGCTGGTGGTCATCTATGGCTCGGCCTACGAGGTGAACATCAAGATATTCAACGTGTTGCAGCACACCATCACCGGCTGGCCAGGCGGCAAGCCCAATGCCGACGACACGCATCGTCCTGAGCGTGCCACGCCCTACCCCAAGCGCGTACTCGTGTTCAGCCCGCATCCCGACGACGCAGTGGTGTCGATGGGCGGAACGGTGCGACGACTGGTTCAGCAAGGTCACGATGTGCACATCGCCTTCGAGACCTGCGGTGATGTTGCCGTGGCCGACGAAGACTTGCTGCGCACGATGATGCTCAGCGAGAAGATTTCTCGTCACTATGATTTCAACGACCACGCGCTGTCGGGTCTCACCCACCGCATTCGGCAAGAGATTGCCAGTAAGGCACCAGGCGATGCCGACTCAGAGGATGTGCGTTATATCAAGGGACAAATCTTCACGTGCGAGGGCATCATGTCATGCTCCTATCTGGGTGTAAAGCCCGAGCAAATCTATGAGTTGAACATGCCTTTCTTCACCAGCGAGCCGTTTGGTCACGGTCGTGTCACTGACGATGACGTGGCCATTGCACGAGAGCTGATTGAGCGCATCAAGCCTCACCAGATTTTTGTGGCCGATGGACTGAGCGACCCATACGGGACGCATGTGCGTGCTGCCGACGCTGTGCTCATGGCCATCGAGCAACTCAAGCATGAGCCTTGGACCGATGCCTGCTGGGTGTGGCTCTATCGCGGTCAGTGGGGCCAGTGGGACGTTGACCAGGTGGAGATGGCAGTGCCGATGAGTCCAGAGGAATTCCGCGTCAAGCGCGATGCCATCCTCAAGCACCAGTCACAAATCCACGATGCGCCCATCCGCGAGAACGATGACGATGACAAGCTCAGCTGGGAGCAGTCCATCGACCGCAACCGTGCCATGGCCGACCTTTACAGCCGCCTCGGCCTGGCCAGCTATGAGGCCATCGAGGCGTTTGTCCAATATCACCCGCTCAAGGACTGAGTACAATAGAGACGTTAGACGTTAGGTGCCATGGCTCAGGACATCGTTT
>DEKO01000056.1:40768-47261 GCA_002353885.1 Porphyromonadaceae bacterium UBA2720 | reverse complement strand
GGCACAGGAGTGCCGTCCCTACATGCAGCCATGCTGACCTTCCTCCTCTTCGGGGGGGCCGAAGGGCTTCCTGCTTGGTTCAAAAGGTGAGGGAGAGGGCAAGTCCGCGAGGCTGGGTGATGGGAGTCATGGTGACACGGCGGTTCTTGCAGGGGTTGCCGGTGATGAGGCCGACAAACTCGTTGATGGGGTCGACCAGCCAGGCGACGAGGTGGCCAAGGAACCAAGAGCCGAACAGGTGATAGTCATTGGCCACGATGATGCGCTTGACACGGTAAAAGCATTCGCCCATGAGCATTCCGGCCAGCGGGGTGATGACCAGGTCCTGGATGGAGGGGACCTCGTTGAAGCACTCGATGCCATATTCCCATAACACTGCCGAGACGATGGCACTATAAGCCAGCGAGCCAAGCACATTGAAACCGCACGAGCGTGCGCTCATGTAGTAGACCGCTCCACCGTAGGGGTGGAGGATATAGTTGAAGATGGGATTGTCCTTGTCCCAGACAGGCCCACGGTCGGCATGATAGCGCCATCGCTCGAAGAGTCCCATGCGACGCAGTTCCTTCTTGTTCCATGCGGTGGCATCCTCAGGTAGCGTCTCGAGGATATATAATGTGGCAACACCTGCTAGCGTGAAGGCCGTGGTGTTGCGTGCCAGTCGGTGCCAGTCGTGCATGCGACGCGTGGTGGAATAAGGCAGGTCATAGAGGGTGCGCGGCTCGGCGATGGTCTGCGTCCAGCCGATAGTATCGAGTGCAACAGAAACAGTATCTTGTCGTTCAACCACAATAGTATCCACTTCCTGTGCCATCATTGTCATAGAAAATAGTGCCAAGAGCAACAATAGCAACGACTTCATTGACCCAAACCTCCCTACCTGCTCTGGCACCGGGGGGACAAGGCTGACGATATGTCGATGTAAACTGTTCATTTGCTGGGTGCAAAGTTCGTCATTTTTTTTGACATAAAGATTTCCATTTTATCCTTTTTTAGGTTCAGAATGGATAATCTGGCCCAAGAACTTGCCATTTGTCAATAATTTTGTACCTTTGCACCTCAAAAACAAGACAAGATATGGAAAAAGTTGTAAGCGGAATCCGTCCCACAGGTAACCTGCACCTGGGGAACTACTTCGGCGCAGTGCGCAGTTTTGTGGCCATGCAGGACCAATATGAATGTATGTTCTTCATCGCCGACTGGCACTCGCTGACCACGCATCCCAAGCCCGAGAACATCATCTCGAGCGCGCGCACCATCCTGGCCGAATATCTGGCGTGCGGCATCGACCCGAAGAAGGCTCCCATCTATGTGCAGAGCGATGTGCGCGAGACAATTGAGCTATACCTCTATCTGAACATGAACATGTATCTGGGCGAGCTGGAGCGCGTCACGACGTTCAAGGAGAAGGCCCGCAAGCAGCCCGACAATGTCAATGCCGGCCTGCTGACCTACCCCACCCTGATGGCGGCCGACATCTTGCAGCACCGCGCCAACAAGGTGCCCGTGGGTAAGGATCAAGAGCAGAACATGGAGATGGCCCGCAAGTGTGCCCGCCGGTTCAACAATATCTATGGTGTGGAGTTTTTCCCTGAGCCCCAAAACTTTTACTTCAGCGAGCAAGCCATCAAGATTCCCGGTTTGGACGGCAGCGGCAAGATGGGCAAGAGTGAAGGCAACTGCATCTATCTGCGTGACGATGACAAGACCATCACCAAGAAAGTGATGCGCGCCGTGACCGACAGCGGTCCACAAGCGCCCAACAGCCCGCGTCCCGATGTGATTGAGAATCTGTTCACCTTCTTGCGCATCGTCAGCACGCCCGACACCTATCAGTACTTCGACGAGAAGTGGAACGACTGCACACTGCGTTATGGCGACCTGAAGAAGCAGATTGCCGCCGACCTGTGCGCCGTGGTAGCACCCATCCGCGAGAAGATTGAATATTACAGCGCCAACACCGAGTTGCTCGACCAGATAGCCCGCGAGGGCGCCGAGGTGGCCCGTGAGAGCGCCCGCGCCACACTCGACGAAGTGCGCCGCATCATCGGCTTCCGCGTGTGACAAACAAACATAAAGACAAAAGGACATAATATAAAAGTGACGTAAGTTTGTTGCAACTTACGTCACTTTTTTGACTATGCCACTCAATCAGTTGGCCTTGCGGATGGTGACCTTAGTGGGTGAGGTAAAGCCATAGTTGTCGCCCTTGGGCAGCAAGAAGTCAATCTTCATTCTCACCCGTGGCCCCATGCAGTCCTTGATTACCCACTTGCCATTGAGTTTGGGCACGCGTTCGCATGTCACCTCGATGGTGTCGTTCATGCGGAAACCTTTTTTCAATAAGTCTTGCGAAATCGCCACCCAACGGATTTCATAATTCTTCAGCTTTGTGTTGTCGATGCGTGCACCACTAGCGGTCTTCCAACCCGCTCCTCCCATGCCAGGATGGTACTTAGTGGCGCCGACGGTGTAGGACTGCCCCATCATAGCCAGGGCAGTCACTGCCATAACGGCAAACAATAGTTTTCGGAACATAATACATCAATTGTTTGGTTTGTACGGCCGCAAAGGTAAGAAAAAAATCTGAAACACACAAAATTGGCGCAGCAAGAACCATTCCTGCTGCGCCACAGAAGTGAAGTGTAAATGGGTTACTCGTCTTTCTTGGCCTTGAGGCTGAAGACGATGAGGAAGCAGATGATGGCTGCATACATGACCAAGCCCAGGATGTTCTGGGTGGTCTCGGGCATGGTGTTTTCAAACTTGATGCCGAAGAACAGCAGGGCAGCGCTGACCACACCCATCAGGGCACCACCGGCGATGAAGCCGCTGGCCAGCAGTGTGCCACGCTCGTTGCGCTCTTTGTTGACCTCCTCGTTCTTGCTGCGCGAGCTCACAAACCAGCTGACGATGCCACCAATGAGCAGCGGCGCGTTGAGCTGCAAGGGGATGAACATACCCAGCGAGAATGGCAGTGCCGGCACCTTGAGCCAGTTGAGCAGCAGAGCCAGTATGGCACCGACAATGTAGAGAATCCATGGTGTCTCACCACCCATCATCAGCGGGTCGATAACGGCAGCCATGGCGTTGGCCTGCGGAGCCACCAGCGCATTGTCACCGACAAAACCATAGGTCTTGTTGAGGATGATCATCACACCACCCACAGTGGCCGCGCTGAGCAATGTGCCCACGCCTTTCCAGACCTCTTGCTTGGCGGGAGTTGTACCCAGCCAGTAACCGACCTTGAGGTCGGTGACCATGCCACCAGCCATCGACAGGGCGGTGCAGACCACACCACCAATCACCATCGATGCCATGATGCCACGTGCGCCATTCAGACCGACAGCGACGAAGATGCCGCTGGCGATGATCAGGGTCATCAGGGTCATACCGCTCACAGGGTTGCTACCCACGATAGCGATAGCGTTGGCCGCCACCGTAGTGAACAGGAAAGCGATGACAACAACAACAACAAATGCCACGATGGTCTGCATCAGGTTGTTGATGACACCGAGATAGAAGAACACGAAGGTCACCAGCAGTGCGGCTGCCAGTGCGAACACCAGAATCTTCATGGGGATGTCGCGCTGTGTACGCTCGACCTTGGTCTCGTCCTCGGAGTTTCCACCGAAGGCCTTACCAGCCAGTCCGGCAGCACTCTTGATGACGCCCCACGACTTGATGATGCCCAGGATACCGCTCATGGCGATGCCACCGATGCCGATGTAACGCGCATAGTTCTTGAAGATGTCATCGGCAGGCAGCGAGGCCATGTCGGCACCGTATGCTCCAAACAGCGGCACAATAATCCACCAGATGAACGCACTACCGGCAAAGATGATGAATGCGTAGCGCAAGCCGATGATGTAGCCCAGACCCAGCACAGCCGCTCCGGTATTGACCTTGAAGAGCATCTTGGTGTTGTCGGCCAGCGTCTGCAGGGCCGGAATGGCTGTGGTCGAGAGCACCTCTTTCCACCAGCCGAAGGTGCTGACGATGAAGTCGTACAGACCGCCCACCAGACCAGCGATGAGCAGCGGCTTGGCCTGCGCGCCACCCTTCTGGCCACTGATGAGCACCTGTGTGGTAGCCGTAGCCTCGGGGAAGGGGAACTCGCCATGCTTCTCGCTCACGAAGTACTTGCGGAAGGGGATGAAGAACAACAGTCCCAGCAGTCCGCCCAGCACCGAGCTGAGGAAGACCTCCAGGAAGTTAACCGTGATCTCGGGATACTTGGCCTGCAAGATATAAAGTGCGGGCAGTGTAAAGATTGAACCCGCCACCACCAGTCCGCTGGATGCGCCAATCGACTGAATGAGCACATTCTCGCCCAGCGAATCCTTGCGCTTGGTCACACCGGCGATGCCGGCAGCGATGATGGCGATGGGAATGGCCGCCTCAAACACCTGTCCCACCTTCAATCCCAGGTAAGCCGCAGCGGCACTGAAGATGACCGCCATGATCAGACCCAGCGAGACCGAATAGGGTGTAATCTCGGGATAGTTTTTCTCTGGGCGCAGCACAGGTACGTACTTCTCGCCCTCCTTGAGTGGACGGAACGCGTTGTCGGGCAATCGCATCTCGTCCTGAATGGGTTTAGTAGTTTCTTCTGCCATTTATTGTAGTTTTTTGGTTATATTATTCTAAAGGTTCTAGACACACTAGATGAGCTAGATTGTCTAAACAAAATTTTCGCAAAAATACAAAAAGTCGGGCTACCCACAAAAAGTTTTGCTAAAAAAAGCGACAAATGCTGGCCGATGAGCAGTGTTTTATTCCTATATTTGCACAAACATTATGACTTATGAACAAACTCATCTTAACAATCTTGCTGTCTTCTGTTTGCTGCCTACTATCTTCTAAAGAGCATTCAGTACCCTTATTGACAGGCGATTATCCCGACCCGACCATTCTGCGCGATGGTAGTGACTACTACATGACACACTCTCCATTTGTCTACATGCCGGGCTTTCTGATCTGGCACTCGACCGACCTACTGCACTGGCAACCCATCGGCCGCGCGCTGCCCGAGACCGGCGGTGACCTGTGGGCGGCCGACCTGGTGAAACATGGCGAGAAATACTATATCTACTACCCCGCCAACGGCACCAACTATGTCATTTGGTCCACTGACATCCGTGGGCCATGGAGCCAGCCCATCGACCTACATATCGAGGGCATCGACCCTGGTCATGTCGTTGGTCCCGACGGCACCCGCTGGCTACACACCTCGGGCGGCTATGTGGTGCAACTTGCGGCTGACGGGTTGAGTGTCGTTGGCAAACAGACGCACGTCTATGACGGCTGGAAGTATCCCGACGAGTGGCAGACCGAGTGCTTCTGCCTTGAAGGGCCGAAACTGACCTTCCACAACGGCTGGTATTACCTCACATCGGCCCAAGGTGGCACAGCCGGCCCTGCCACAAGCCACATGGTGGTGAGCGCGCGGTCAAAGTCGCCGACGGGGCCATGGGAGAACTCGCCCTACAATCCCATCGTGCACACCTTCAGTGCCGACGAGACCTGGTGGTCACGCGGCCATGGGTCGCTGGTCGAGGGGCCCGATGGACAGTGGTGGATGGTGTATCACGCCTACCGCAAGGGCTACCACAGCATGGGCCGACAGACGCTGCTGGTGCCCATCGAGTGGACCGACGACGGCTGGTATCGCACCAGCCAGCGCGAGGGGCTGCCCCTGCAAGCCACGATGCCGAGCATCAACGACGACTTCACGGGCGGCACACTGGGGTGGCAATGGACCATGTGGAAGGAATATGCCCCGCAGTCGCTGCACTGGTCACGGCGCGGACTGGCGGTTGACGGCAAGGGCAGCACCCCTGCCGATGGCCGATGGCTGCTGACCATCGTGCATGACAGGGACTATGAGGCGACGATTGACATTGATTTATCAAAAAAAGCCATTGGTGGACTGCTATTATACTATAATGAGAAAGCCCATGCCGGCATCATGGTCGACCGCAAGACAGTGACCGTGGTGCATGGTGCTGGCGACACTGAGACCATGCCCAACCTCTGGGGTCACAAACTGTCGCTGCGCATCGTCAACTGCGAGAACCATATCGAGTTGGCTGTGAGCACAGACCACCGAAAGACTTGGCATTCCTTGGCCACAGGTGTGGACGTGTCTTCGTTGCACCACAACCGCTATGGTCAATTCCTGTCGCTGCGCATCGGTCTGCTTGCCGCCGGTCAGAATAGTGTCACATTCAGCCATTTCACCTACAAGAGTTTTGACAATTAAGTATTTTGATGTAACTTTGCCCAAAATTTTACCACTCAACAGAAATGAAGAAAATTGTATTATTGAGCATGCTATCTTGCTTATGCCTGGCATTGCATTCACAGGACATGATAAAACAAATGTTTCACGCTGTGCATGTCGAGACTCCGTTGAATAGCGGATGGGAGTTCTCTCGTGACGGCACTAACTGGCAAAGCGTCAACATTCCCCACGACTGGGCCATCAGCG
>DEKO01000056.1:34014-40750 GCA_002353885.1 Porphyromonadaceae bacterium UBA2720 | reverse complement strand
CCGTTTGACAAGAAATGGGACCTGCAGGTGACCGCCATCAAGGAGAACGGCGAGGAGCGTGCCACCGAGCACTCGGGCCGGTCGGGTGCCCTACCGTGGATCGGCAAGGGTAGTTACCGCCGCACCTTCACATTACCGAGCAACATGCGCTACGTCGAGTTAGTGTTTGATGGTGCCATGGCCAATCCACACGTCTATGTCAACGGCCAGCTGGCCGGTCATTGGGCATACGGCTATAATGCCTTCACACTCGATATCACACCTTTTATCAAAGACGGTGAAAACGAGTTGCGTGTCGACCTTGAGAATCTGGAAGAGAGCAACCGCTGGTATCCCGGTGCCGGTATCTACCGCCCGGTCACACTGGTCTATTCATCAACTCATCCCCACCTCAAATATTGGGGACTGGCCGTGAACACAGTCAGTCTCAATGCTGATGAGGCTGTGATTGATATCCGTCACCAGATTGAGAAACGTCAAGAAAATAAGGATTATCGGCTCGATATCACTGTTCAAGACGACAAGGGCCAGACAGTGGCCACGACTCAGTCATCGGCCGATGGTATGGGACAGTTCCACACACGTCTCCATGTCCCCCACCCCAATGCCTGGTCTCCCGAGAGTCCCACGTTGTACCAGATCAAAACCACCCTGTACATCAACGACCAAAACATACCGATTGATATACAGCACTCCAAGTTTGGCATCCGCACGGTGTCGGTGAGCAAGGAGGGCGGCTTCCAACTGAACGGCCAGTCGCGCAAATTCAAGGGGGTGTGTCTGCACCACGACCTTGGGCCGCTAGGGGCCGCCCTCAACAAGGCCGCTCTCATCCGCCAGATACGCTTGCTCAAGGAGATGGGTGCCGATGCCATCCGCACCAGCCACAACATGCCCTCGACCTGGCAAATGGAGGTGTGCGACTCGATGGGCATGATGGTGATGGCCGAGAGTTTCGACGCATGGAGCGATGCCAAGGTCAAGAACGGCTATAACCGCCTGTGGAACGAGTGGTGGCAGCGTGACATCACCAACCTGATTGAGAACCACCGCAACCACCCCAGCATCGTGATGTGGAGCGTGGGCAACGAGATACCCGAGCAATGGAAGCCCGAGGGTGCCGAGCGATACAAGAAACTGATAGCCCTGTGCCACGAGTTGGACCCCACTCGCCCCGTGACCTGCGGCATGGACCAGCCCGATGCCGACCTGGCCAGCGGATTTGCGCAGGTGGCCGATGTGCCTGGCTACAATTACCGCATCAAGCGCTATGAGGAGACCTTCCCCAAGTTGCCACAAGGCTTCTTGCTGGGCAGCGAGACCGCCTCGACGGTGAGCACACGCGGGCATTACTACTTCCCCGACGAGTGTGGCGAGAACAAGATGTGGCCCGACGGACAGTGCTCGGGCTACGACACCGAGTGCTGCTGGTGGAGCAATCTGCCCGACGACGACTGGCGCTTGCAGGACGACATGCCGTGGACCATCGGCGAATTTGTGTGGACAGGATTTGACTACTTGGGCGAGCCCACACCTTACGACCAGTATTGGCCCAGCCGCAGTAGTTACTTCGGCATCCTTGACCTCGCCGGCCTGCCCAAGGACCGCTACTGGCTGTATCGCAGCCACTGGAACACGCAGGAGCACACCATCCACCTGCTGCCCCACTGGACGTGGCCGGGCCGCGACGGCCAGGTGACACCC
The DNA here is from genome assembly GCA_002353885.1 of Porphyromonadaceae bacterium UBA2720. Classification (GTDB taxonomy): domain Bacteria; phylum Bacteroidota; class Bacteroidia; order Bacteroidales; family Muribaculaceae; genus Sodaliphilus. Next base: position 39,046 of record DEKO01000056.1, on the reverse strand, counting down.
ATCTACTGCTACACCGACTACCCCAGCGCCGAGCTCTTTGTCAACGGCAAGAGCCAGGGCCGCATCAGCAAGGACAAGTCGAGCCGTCTGGACCGCTACCGCCTGCGCTGGCGCGAGGTCAAGTATGAGCCGGGCGAACTGCGCGTGGTGGTCTATGACAACAATGGCAACAAGGCTGGTGAGCAGGTGGTTCGCACCGCCGGCAAGCCCGCCCGACTGCTGCTCGAGGCCGACCGCCCGACCATCAAGGCCGACGGCAACGACCTGTCGTTTGTCACCGTGAGCCTGGTGGACAAGAACGGCACGCTCTGTCCTGATGCTGCCGACCAACTGGAGTTCAGCGTCAAGGGAGCCGCGACCTACAAGGCCGCGTGCAACGGCGATGCCACATCGCTCGAGCCGTTCACCCAGCCCACGATGAAGCTGTTCCACGGCCAGCTTGTGGTTGTCGTTCAAGCCAGCGACAAGGCCGGCAACGCCACACTGACCGTGCGCGACCGCAAGAGCGGCCTCAAGCAGACGCTTCAACTAAACGTCGTCAAATAGGGCGACCCGACACCCCACAAATAGTCATCCCCCAAACTGCACACAGTTTGGGGGATGACTGTTCTTACCGAGCGTGTCATGCTGGCTGCTGTGCCATGCGGTGCCACTTGCGGTAGCCGATGATGGCCATGACGGTGTAGAAGCCGTAGAGCGCACCGTGGAAGGGAATGCCCTTGTAGATGTACAAGCCAGTACATACCAAGTCGACAGCAAACCACAAGAGCCATTGCTCGACATACTTGTGCGCCAATGCCCACATGGCCACAATGCTCACCGCCGTGGTGAAACTGTCGAGGACGGGCACCGTGCTGTCAGTGAAACTTGACAAGAACCAATAAATCAAAGCCCAGAAAACGGCTATCGCGCCCAAGATGACCGACATAAGAGCCCAAGAAATGTGACGGATACCCTGAGAAACATCTGACTCTTGCACTGCTTTCTTACCCTTGCTGCGCCACACCAGATAGCCATAAATGGCCGCCAACACATAGTAGGTCTCCATGCCGAAGTCGGCATACAACCCCCTGCTATAATAAAGCCAAGCGTTGACAATGGGCATGATGACACTGAAGAGCCACAACCAAATGCTGGCACGATACTCGAGCCACAAGTAGACAAGCCCGATAATCGTGCCAGCAATGTCAATCAGTAGTGTCCAGTCCATCAGAACTTGAAGGTGAGATGAACGAGCAGATTGGTTCCGGCCATGGGATAGAACATGGGCGAGCTGACCAGCGTGTAATTGTCACCATCGTAGACTGCAGCGGTCTGCGAGTATCCATTGTTCTCATACCTTGCACCGAAGAGGTTATAAATGCTCACACCGGCAGTGATGGCCTTGATGTGCGGCAACTTGAAGGTGTAGGATGCCTCCAGATTGCTGACAAAGTAGGGATCGAGCGAGTCTTCTTTGTTCTGGAAGTTGTCGAGATACTGTCGGCTGACATACTGCGAAATGAATGATGCGGCGAAGCCACGATAGTTGAACGAGATGATGCTGTTGCCGATGAACGAGGGCGAGAAAGCGATGGTTGTGCTACCCTCATTGATGGCAGTCTGCGTCCAGAGGTCATTCCAATCGGCGTCATAGTCGCTCACATAACCGACATAGTCGCGGATGCGGTTGCGGCTCAACGCTCCGTTGATGTCCCAGCGCAGCCAGTCGGTAATCTTGACACCGGCCGTGAGCTCGATGCCCATTCGGTAGCTGTCGGGCACATTCTCGGCCATGAGCTCACCAATCTCATTGAGCTTGCCGTTGAGCACCAGCTGGTCCTTGTACTTCATGTAATAGAGGTTGATGCCGGCTGTCCAACGTCCACTAGAATAGGCGTAACCCAACTCCCAGTCCAGGAGTCGCTCGGCCTTGGGGTGAACGGTGAGCGGGCCATCGTTATAGTTGTTGCGCGTAGGCTCCTTGTGTGCCACGCCAAACGATGCGTAGGTGCGGTGATTGGCATTGATCTGCCAGTTCAGACCCGCTTTGGGGTTAAAGAAGTCAAATGTCTCGTCGACATCGAGCGTCTGCATGTGCTCGGGCGAGGCTGTCCAGTCCCATTTGTCGTTCACACCCTTGATGGTATAGCCGATGTGACGATACTGCAAGTCGGCGTATGCACTGAGTCCGCGCCAGATGGTGTAGTTGCCCTTGGCATAGATGTTGAAGTCGTTCTTCTCGGCACGGTTGCGGTAGTACTCGTGGTTGGGATCAAGTGGGCCACTGTAGTTCTCCACCCAGATGACATTGCCCGAGTGATCGTTGACATAGCGATTGAAGCCGCCACCCACAGTTGCATGCAGGCGGTCGCCACCATAGCGCAGCGAGAACACACCGCCACCGAAGCCACTGTCCAGAATCTTCTTACGGACCAGACTCGATTTCTTGACCGTGGTGACCACATACTCATCGTGTTGGTCATCGAAGGTCACAACGTCGTATGGCTCCAGACCATACTCCCGCAGCGTGCGGGCATTCTTGTACTCCTGATAGTAACCATAGCCATCGGTGTAATGCAGTCCCAGATTCCAGGTCCACTGTGGAGTGATGCGCTGTTCCCAGATGAGCTGGTAGTTATACTGCTTGTAGATATCTTTCTGATCCTTGTAGAAGCCAACGACCTTGCCATCACGCTTGATTTCGCCGTTAGGGTTATAGGTGCGGTCGGTCTCCAGCATGTCACGGCTGATGCCGTCCCAGGCATGGTAGGTGTCTTCCTTACCACCAAAGGCAATGAACCGCACACTGGCATTGTTGCTGAAATAGCCAGCCTGGCCATAGAAACTCTGGAGCGATGACGTGGCACGGTCGCGATAGCCATCACTGCCAATGTTGCTCACACGCGCCTCAAACGCCCAATGGTTGCCTAGCAATCCACTGCCCACCTTGAAAGTCTCCTTGTGGGTGTTGAACGAGCCAAACGAGCCTGAAAGCTCGGCAAAGGGCACCGGCGAGAACCGCTGCGTGCGCATGTTGATGCTCGCTCCGAATGCTCCAGCGCCATTGGTCGATGTTCCCACACCTCTCTGCACCTGTATGTCGGCCAGCGACGATGCCAAGTCGGGCGTGTTGACCCAGAAGATGGAGTGGCTCTCGGCATCGTTCATGGGGATGTCGTTGCTCGTGACATTGATGCGTGTGGCATCGGTACCACGCACACGGATACTCGTGTAGCCCACTCCGGCACCCGCGTCACTGGTAACCAGCACACCCGGTGTGGTTGAGAGCAGGAATGGCATGTCAAGACCATGGTTCACAGCTTCAATTTGTTTCTTACTGAGATTAGTGTAGGCAACGGGAGTGTTGCTCTGTGCACGTGTGGCCAGCACCTCGACCTGTTCGAGTGCTAGCGTGTCGGTTTGGTTGCTCTGAGCCATACCCCCCGACACGATGCCGCAAAATGCGGCAACAGTTAAAAATGTCTTTTTCATCTGTAAATTAATAAGTTTAGTTCTCTACGCCGGTATGACCCGGATCAGATTCCATGGGTATGTTCTCAGCCACAGGCAATGCTGTGGCACCCCCAAACTCATTGAATCGGGTGCAAAGGTACGAAGAAAATAAGAATTGTGACTTGAGAATTGAGAATTTTCTTGCTACAGTGCATTTTTTATTCTGTGTTGACTGCTGCGAAAGCAGTGGCCAGTTTGGACTTGAAATGACGGATATTGCGAACAATGGGTCCCCGTGCGGTCGAAATTTCGAGTCGGTACACATCTTTATTAAGCATACGCCCCAGCTGGCCGCGCGTGACAGGATAGTGGCAACGAATATAGGTGACCGTGTGGTCGCGCCACCTGCGCAACATCACGTCGCCACGGCCCACCTCGCGGTCGGTGGTGAGTGTAATGGTAGACCGGTCGCGCAAGCGCAACAGCAGTTCGCTGCCCTGAGGCACACTGATGCGCCCCTCATCGTAGGTCATGACCAACCAATAGGCCGTCGAATCGCCCCTGTCCTGCGCCTCTAGGGCAAACGTCGCAGCATCGAAATATCGGTCATAGGCCACCTGCTCGGGCGACACCACCGCACCCACATGCAGCAGCACCGCCACGCTCATCACTATGCCCATCCACGCTTTCACGCTGCAAAGATACGACTTCTCGTTGAGAATTGAAAATTGAGAACTTAAAAGAATTGAAAATCAGCAATTATCCTAGGAGCGATGCCGCTGGGACGCAAACCTGCCGCTACAGCAATCCTTACCTTATAGGGACGCAGGCACGTCGACTGCCGGGTAGAAAATTAGCAATCGTGAGAAATCACTAGATGTGGTGATTGGGTGAGTGGCAGAATGGTTGTACCTTTGCAGCATGAAATGGAAGTGGCTGGTGATGGCCTTGGCATGGCTCAACGTAATGGGTCAATCACCTGACAATCAGTCGGACACACTGAAGCTTGACGACATCACAGTGACGGCCATCAAGCAGTCGGCAGCATCGATGCAGAGGGCATCGATGACTGTCGTTACACGCCATGAGGTCGAGCAAAACGCTGTGATGGGCAGCAAAACGATGGCTGAAATGGTGCCAAATCTGTTCATTCCGGACTATGGCAGCCGCATGACATCGACCATCTATGTGCGCGGCATCGGAGCCCGCATCGACCAGCCAGCCATGGGCCTGAACATTGACAACGTGCCGGTGCTATGCAAGGAGAACTACGACTTTGACCTGATGGATATTGCAGGCATGGAGATGCTGCGCGGCCCACAGAGCATACTTTATGGTCGCAACACGATGGGCGGCGTGATGAATATCTACACATTGTCGCCCTTCGGCTATCAAGGCACACGTCTGCTTGCCGAGTATGGCGCGCACAACAGTTGGAAGATCGGAACAAGCCACTATCACAAACTGAATGACAAGCTGGGACTATCGGCCTCGGCCTACTACACTTCGACTGATGGAGCGCACCGCAACGAACACAACCACCGCTTGACCGACTGGGAGCACCAGGGCAGTGGACGCATCAAACTGGAGTGGCTGC
>DEKO01000056.1:23115-33986 GCA_002353885.1 Porphyromonadaceae bacterium UBA2720 | reverse complement strand
GGCGCGTGAACAACACCCTGTCGCTGTCGGTGAGCCGCCAGGGCGGTTACCCCTACGAATACACCCAGACGGGCCAGATTGCCTATAACGACACGTGCTTCTATCGCCGAACAGCCATCATGGATGGACTGACCATACAGAAGCGCAATGCTCATTACACCCTGTCAAGCATCACGAGTTACCAATATATCAATGACAACATGACACTGGACCAGGACTTCACCCCCCTGCCCTACTTCACGCTGACCCAAGCGCGACAGGAGCATGCGGTGACCGAAGATTTGGTGGCACGCAGCCATGCCGAGAGCAAATATCAGTGGACGGTGGGCGCATTTGGCTACTATCGCCATTCCAACATGCAGGCACCCGTGACATTCAAGGACACTGGCATCGGCCAACTCATCGAGCGACACCGCAATGAAGCACTGCCCAACTACCCCATAGTCTGGGATGAGCGGCAGTTTGTGTTGGGCAGCGATTTCACCATGCCCACATGGGGTGCAGCTATTTATCACCAGTCGAGTTATCGTTGGAATCGGTTGACCTTTACTGCCGGATTGCGACTGGACTACGAGCATGCCACGTTGCGCTATCACAGCCACACCAACACGGGATACAGCACCTTACGTCAGTCAGATGGCAGCGTTTATGCACACGACGACATCGACATTAATGACCGCGGCACACTCAAGAAGGACTTCTTGCAACTGCTACCCAGGTTCAGCGTCAGCTACGACTTCGATACGACCCTACCAGCCAGCATCTTTGCCACCATCGCCAAGGGCTCGAAGGCTGGCGGGTTCAACACTCAGATGTTCAGCGATGTGCTGCAACAGCGGCTGATGCGCTTGATGGGCATCGGTGCATCCTATGATGTCAACCAGATAGTGGGCTATCGCCCCGAGAAGGCATGGAACTACGAGTTGGGCTTGCACTGGACGGCCTGGGACGGCCGGTTGACTACCGACGCAAGCATCTTCTACATAGATTGCCGTGACCGTCAAATGACAATTTTTCCTGACGGGACCACCACGGGTCGCGTGATGACCAATGCCGGGAAGACACGCAGTTGGGGCGGAGAATTGTCAATTCACGCCAGACCATGGACAGGCGGAAACATGTTGGTCAGTTATGGTTTTACCGACGCCAGGTTTGTCGAGTATAACGATGGCAAAGCCGACTACCGCCACCGTTATGTGCCCTATAGCCCCAAACACACCTTGTTTGCTCAAATCACTCACTTGATTGACCTCAAGGGTGGCGACTGGGCGCAGCATCTAACTCTGGATGCCAATGTGCGCGGTGCGGGCGAGATTTACTGGAATGAGGCCAACACGATGCGTCAGCCTTTCTATGGTCAATTGGGTGCCAGTGTGACATTGGCAGGCAAAAGGTACTCGTTGCAAGTGTGGGGCCGCAACCTGACTGACACACAGTTTAGCACATTCTATTTTGTGTCAATCGGGCACGAGTTCTTACAACGCGGTCAGGGGCGTACGATGGGTGCAACGCTCAGATTCTATTTAAATGGATAAAATTCAAACAACATGAACAATAAAAACACAAAAAATCTGTTGTTATGTGTTGTTTCTGTAATCTGTTTTAATAAGTGATAACAACTGAATAATAGGATAATATTAAATAAGTAAAAAGAAATGAAAAAGATTATGACGATTGTGGCTCTTGGAGCCATGATGCTGGGAGTGGCGTCGTGCGGCGATGACAGCCCAGTGCGAGAAGACAAACTGAGTTTCGGTGTGACCGACATGATGAGCAAGACTGTGACAGGCGACAACTTCTTTGATTATGCCGGCAGCAAGCTGCGCTTTGACCTGAACTATCTGGCCGACACCGCATGCTTGCAAGTGCTTGGCACCAAATTCGCAGCTCTTCATCCCATGACCGTCAACCTGATGTTTGACGCTATGAAGGTGACTTACACCGCTCGCGACCAGTTTGTGTTGACCGGCACCAGCTATAACGTGATGGATGGCTATCAAGTGAAAGACATCCGCTGTAGCACCAACCTATCGCTCAAGATGTATAGTCTGAGATATACTGTCGTGAGCGAACGTGCCACATCGCAAGTCTACGTCTACCCCACCAGCATCTTGTCAGCGCTGGCTGATGAGAACCTAGACTATGCCAACGCCAATGAACCTTATTTCATCTTCAAGTGTGGCCTTAACAGCGATGGCAACTATGCGGGCAACCTGCTGCTGAACAACGTCCAGTTCCAGTTGGGCGAGAGTTCGTCACCGAAGATGACAATCCGCATTCCGTATGATGAGCATGTGACCATTGCCGGAACAGCTACTGGCTACACCGTCACAGGCACCGGCATTACCGGTCTGTACCAACAGGGCACGGTTGAGATACCCTTTGAGCGCAGCACCATCGATGACCTGATGATTGATGTCGACATCGTCCACAAGAGCTACTCTATCTACTTCAAGTGCATGGGCGGCGAGTATGAGAACAGCGGCCGTCTATACCTTTAATTGATTTATTCTCCAATAACCACATAGTTTTAATGTGGGCGATAGACATAAGCTATCGCCCATTTTTTGTTATTTTGGATTAAATATCTTTAAAAATCGGGCTGCAATGTGCTTTATTTAACCCAGTCGTGCGTTTTATAGAGGAAAAAGACTAACTTTGCACGTTGACAAAATATGGTTTTGACTATGAAGAAGCTTATATATCTGTTGATTGCCGTCCTGTCCGTGACTGTCATCAGTTGCGGTGACGACGACCCCGTTATTCCCCGTGACCGTGACATTCAGTTCAACACATTTGAATTGTTCCACATTGCCGGCGCTACGCCATTAACCTCGCTAGAGCAGTGTGGTGTCACGATTCATCGCCAGAACACGACTGCCGATCTGACCATCAAGCTATCGCTGGATGGCTCAAAAACCGAGTCATTCACACTGACCGGTATCGCTCTGAACTATGATGTTGACAAGAACATCTACACGGGGCAAAGTGCCACAACCACCAATAGCCGCATCACCGACCTGCACGTGACAATCGACTGCAACGACTATATTGTCCAGATGAGTTTCAAGGTTGATGGCAAGCAAGTGATCGGCACAACCAATGAGATATTATTCGGCCAAGCGAATACAACACTGGCCTATCGTGACTCAGCGACGTACACTTATCCCTACACCCGTTATCTAACAAGCATCCGCCCCAATGGCATGTCAGCCTCGATGAGTATGGGCGAATTGCTAATCAAGTATGAAAACTTGATGTACAGCAACATCGTGGTTGATGGTTTGAACCTCGAAGTGACATCTAGCGGTTACCGCCTGACTGGCAACGAGATAGAGACGACCGACGGCCGGTACTATGGCTACAATCCGTCGGCCGGGAGCAACCAGACCGAACTGGGCGACCAGTTGTTCTTGCGCTTCGACAACCTTCAGGCCGATGTCAATCTTCTGGACAACTCTCTTACTGGCAACTGGACCATGGTGCGTCTGAAACATGTGACCGACACCATCCAAACCACACCCGAGATTGTAACGCAACAACGCACAGTCGAGGTCAGCAAGACTGCTGTCAGCGTTCATGCCACAGTTTATTAATCAAAAAGGAACATACGCCATGCGAAAGATTTATTCACTTCTAGCAATTGTGCTGCTGCTCTCGGCTTTGACCTCTTGCGGCAGCGACGAGCCCAACGACGAACAGACTTCCTACACCCTAATGTATAACCGCGCTGTCGACACCCAGACGGGCAGCGATATTACCTTCTCTCAGTCGACCTGCTGTTTCAAGGTACGCAACAACGGCTCCATGACTATGCAAGCAGGCATGATTCTCAAGATTGACGAGAACACAGCCGTTGAGTTCACCACCGACTACATGCCTTTGACACCAAGTGCTGACGAGAACTACACCTACACCTTCAGCGCGAACAGTGTGGCCGCCGGGTCGCACACTATCAGCAACCTGCGTGGCAAAATCAACATGGTGGGCCCCACGTTCATCCAGTATGTGGTGGATGGCCGCTACCAGTGCTATTCGACGCTGCAACCCTATTACACGCACACCTCAACGGCCAATACCCGCAACGGGGCGGATGGTGCTGTCAGCTACACCACCGACAATGTAAAATACGGGTTAGTGTTTAACGAAACCGAAAAGAAAGGCACACTCTATCTGTTCAACTTGCAACTGAGCGATAACGACAATGCCTATGCCATACTGACCTATGACAACCTCACGATGGAAGTGACCACCTCAGGCTATCGCCTGACTGGGGCCGATGTCTTGCCCACTTGGTATCAGAACAATTATGACACTCACGGCACCAACGTTGAGCAGTTACGCGCAAGCACGGTCACGATTGATGTCACCCAGCAGGGACAAGCCTTGTCGGGAACCATCAAGACGGGCACCGACGAGAGCCCCATTGACATCACACTCAACGGAACATTCTTTGAAACCAACCTGTAACTCGCATGGCCCGCACCACCTACGACGAAACCGCCATCATCGAGCAGCTGCACCACCAGAACACTGCCCGAGCTGCCTTCAGCCAAGTGATTGAGCACTACTCAAGCACACTCTATTGGCAGATTCGCCGCATGGTGATTGACCATGATGATGCAAGCGATGTGCTTCAGAACACGTTCATCAAAGCCTGGACCAGCATCGACCACTTCCGTGGCGATGCCAAGCTCTCGACCTGGCTCTACAAGATAGCCATCAACGAGTCAATCACCTTTATTAATAAGAAGAAGGCTCAAACTGGCATTTCGCTTGACGATGACGACACGTTCCTGACCAACTCGCTCGAGAGCGACGAGTGGTTTGACGGCGACCAGGCCCAAGTGTTGTTGCAACAGGCCATCGCCACCCTGCCCGAGAAGCAGCGCCTGGTTTTCAACATGCGTTACTATGACGAGATGAAGTATGAAGACATGTCTGAAATACTGAACACCTCGGTGGGCGCATTGAAGGCATCGTATCACCATGCTGTGAAAAAAATTGAGGCTTTTTTTGCCGAACATGATTAAACCTTTGTTAACAACACAAGTCAAACAGGTGCAATGAAAACAGAAAAGTCTCAAATACTCGACAAGCTGGGCAAAGATTCAGGCTTCAAGGTGCCCGAAGGGTTCTTTGAGCAATTTAACCAGCAACTCATTGACAATCTGCCTGATGTGACCATCACAGATGTCGAAGAGAAACCCTCGATGTGGGTGCGCGTGCGACCTTACCTCTACATGGCCGCCACATTTGCCGGCATCTGGGCGATGATGAACGTGTTCAACCATTTCAACGGCACGACTGACCAGACGATGCGCATGAACGAAATCGCAGCAGGCATCTCACAGGACAATCACGCCGATGAATTGATCATGAGCGGTGTTGCCAGCGACTATGACATCCTTACCTATGAGGACAGCATCAACAGCGACATTGCCAATGAGGTTGAGCCCGAGTTGCCAAAATAAAAAAAACAAACGCTTATGAAGAAATCGATAGCATTTATCCTCATTCTCCTAGCCACACTCACTGCCGGTGCGCAGGATCGCTCAAAGTGGGCCAATGAGATGCTCGAAGCCAAGCACAAGATGCTCATCGAGGAAGTGGGACTGACCCCTAATCAACAAGAGCAGTTCATGCCCCTATACGAAGCCATGGAGCGTGAAATCTACACCACCAACCGTGACGCACGAGCCCTGGCTGCCAATGTCGAGAAAAAGAAAGCCCCTACCGACAACGATTATGCCCAAGCTGCCGAAGCCCTGTCGCGCGCCAAGATGCGGGAGGGCGAGATAGAGGCCAAGTACTTTGAGAAATTCTCCAAGATTCTGTCCAAGCGACAACTCTTTCTGCTCAAGCAAGCTGAGAACAAATTCACACGTAACATGCTGCGCGGCCGCAAACGATAATCCACACTATACAAATTGCTCACCCTTCGTGGTGGGCTTTTTTTGTCGATAGTGTGCTCTTTGACAAGGTCGGCACGATAATTGCAAAACAAATAATGTTATGAACTATCTAAAATCTCTCCTTATATTAGTCATTATGGGACTATTACCATTATCGCTCTTTGGAGCGAAGGACAAGAAGGCGGTAGACTTCAACTACCCACAGGATGTGTCTAAAACTGCACTGGCCGACCTGGACCGAGCGCTCAAAGGCGGCGACGGGCGGCTGGTGGTGGATGCCATCGTGCGCTACTCCATAGCGCAGAGCGGCATCTCGCACGATAACATGCCCGACATTGTCAGTCGCATCGACTCGGCCATCCAGCTAGAAAAACGTCCTGAATATCGGGCATTGCTCAGTTACTTCGAGGCCCGTGTGTTCGCTGCCTACATGGCGCGGTATGGCGTGTTTGACCGCGAGAATCCCGAAGATGAGGCCGATGAGAATGACTATACGGCATGGGACAACACCAAGTTCAGCAACAAGATTTTCCAATTGATAGACCAGACATTGAGCCAGCCCGAAGAACTCAAGCGCCACCGTATCACCGAGTTTAAGGGCATCATCACCTATGACAAACATGGTGCATTGCTGGTTCCGTCGCTTTACCAGTTCCTTTGCCAGCAAGTACTCGAAATGATCTCTGATGCTGAGCAGGAAGCCAAGATTGGAGCCTCGTGGAAGCAGAGTGTCGAGGGCAATGTGCCTGCCTATATCTATGCCAGCCTGCGTTGTCACGACAATGCCGAGAAACTGTATGAGCAGTTCAAGGACAACGAGCATTGCGGTCTAGCCCTAACGAACACCTACGGTGATGAAATGTACGGAGCTTACAAGGATTATGTGTCGCGTTTTCCACAGGGATATTACACTCCTTCTATTCAGAACAAGCTCAACCTCATCGAGTGCAAACAAGTCAGTTTGACTTATCCCCCAAACCTGCATAGTGGCGATTCGGTGACAGTCGAAATGCGTGTTCAGAATGTGAACCATATCACACTCCAAGTTTACCGTCTACCAGAGACTATGGTTCACAACCGCCGCAATAATATACCAATCAATCAACTGACACTAGTGCAAAGCAAGACTGTGAATGTGCAAGGCATGGTACCCTTCATCATCGAAGATTACAAGGTTGCCCTACCTCCACTGCCCTATGGTAGTTATGTCATTGTCCCCAGCTATGTCGCCGACGGAGAGCCACAGACAGTCAAGAATACTAGCACCTACAACAAGCTAATCATAAGCGACATTGCACTCTTCTACATCTCGGCTGCAAACGACAACAGTCGCCTGTTTGCCGTGGACAGCCGTTCTGGCGCACCCCTGTCTGGTGTGAAAGTGAAGGGCAGTCACCTCAGCGCCACCACCGACAACGACGGGTGCATCACTATTCCCAGCACAATCCGTGATGACGAGTTTCGGGTCAGCCGTGGCGATGACCGCTACTGCGACTCATTCAGCTACAACCGCCTCCACCGTGATGACTGGAGTGATGTGTCGGCACAGGTGTTCACCGACCTTTCAATCTATCGTCCCGGCGAAACCATCAAGGTTGCAGCCATACTCTATTACCAAGACAACAGCAGCCGCAAAATCAAGCCAAACGAGCCCATCCGCATTCGGCTGATGGACACCAACGGCGAGGATGTTGACACCATCAGCGGTGTGACCGACGATTACGGCCGCTTTGAGGGCAAGTTCAAGTTACCCACCGACCGCATGAATGGCCAGTGGACCATGGCCGTAGAATATGGTGGAGAATACCGCAAAGATGCCGGCTGGCATCACATCAATGTAAGCGAGTACAAAACCCCGACATTTATTGTCTCATTCCCAGATGCTAAGCACAACTACGTGCTGGGGCAATCCATCAAGGTCGAGGGCAAAGCCGAGACCTACAGCGGCATGCCTGTGGCCAATGCCGAAGTCAAGTTGACCCTGCGCCAGAAGACCTGGTCGTGGTGGTGGCGCAGCTTCAGCACCCGCGACCAGGGTGAAGTCATCAGCGACACCACTGTAACCACCGACACCGAGGGTCGATTTGTGGTCGAATTTCCAGATACACTCTTCAGCGAGAACGAGAGCAAGTGCCGCTGGTCGCGCTACACTTATGGCCTGCAGGCGCAAGTCACTGATGGCGCGGGCGAGACACAAGAGTCGACACACAACTTCATTGTGGGAACACGCCGCGGCATCTCGCTGCCGGGCGAACTGACTATTGTCAACGACAAGGTGGCCTCCCTGCCACTGCAGTACCACAGCACCAACGAGGGCGATACAGCCGTGGTGTGCACCTGGGAGTTGACCGCCCTTGACACGAAAGATGTGGTTGCTACTGGCAACCTCAACAGCAATCAACCCAATATTGATCTAACAAAGTTGCCTTCGGGCCAATACATCCTAAAAGTGCACATCCTCGATGCTGGTGAGGACGAAGAGGAGGCCGATGCACAGACCACGCTCACGCTCTATCGCAAGACCGACAAACAGGCACCTGTACGCGACTGCACGCTGTGGCTGCACGACAAGGCCAACACCGTGGACGGCAACAACGTGGGTCACATTATGGTGGGCACCAGTGCCCAGGAGTCACACATCTACTATGTGGCCAGCGACCGCAAGGGTGTGGTGAAACAAGGATGGCTACACTATAGCCCGGGCATGCACGACCTGAAGCTGGATGTGCCCACCGACCACGACAACTACCTGGCTGTAAGGCTAGTGAGTTTCCACAACGGAAAGGTCACCTCACGCAACGTGCGCCTTACCTCGCCCAAGGCCGACCACTCGCTGCGCCTGCAAGTGACCAGTTTCCGCGACCGTCTGGTGCCCGGACAAAACGAGCGTTGGACCTTCCGATTTGCTGACAAAGATTCAGCCAGCCGCCAAGGGGCCATGCTACTGGCGATGACCGATAAGGCTATCAATGACATCAGCGAGAACCACTGGCAACTGAGCATCCCGCTGGTCAGCCCCACTTGGTATGTCTTGAACTGGATGCGGCTCGATGGCAACAGGATTATTTACCTCAACTGGTCTGCCTCCAACGCCAAAGAGAATGAATGGCTTACGCCCATGCTATACACCTACGATCAGATTCTGTTTGGGCACATGGGCCGCGGACGCATCATGTATAAGAACGCCGCCAAAGAGCAAATATTTATGGCAGTCGAGCAACCTGTTGCTGAAGAAATGGCTGTAGGCGGCAACTTCAGCAGTGCATCTAAGTTACGTGTGCGCGGTGCGAGTTCGATTGATGCCGAGGAAGCAATGGACCAAGCCGTCATCGAGGCCAAACTGGACGATGCCGATGGAGGCAACATGAAACGGCTGGATGACATCAAGCTGCGCGAGGCCGACATCAAGACGGCACTGTGGATGCCCATGCTCACCAGTGACAAGGACGGCAATGTGAGTGTCGAGTTTGAGGCGCCCGAGTTCAACACCACATGGATTTTGCAGGCCATCGGTTACGATAAGGGATTATACAGCGACCGCCTTGAGCGCGAGGTGGTGACCCAGAAGCCCATCATGGTCCGCTCGAGCCTGCCGCGCTTTGTGCGCCAGGGCGACCAGGTGACTCTGAGCGCCAACCTGCAGAATGCCACCGACGAGGCTACTGCCGTGGATGCCGTGATCGAACTCTTCGACCCACGCACGGGCGAGTTGTTCACCAGTCAGAATTATCAACACACCCTAGCAGCACACGGCACACAGCCTGTGAGCATCCAGTGGACCGTACCCATCGAGGCATCGTTTGTGGGCTTCCGTATCAAGGCAGCCAACGACCAGTTTGGCGACGGCGAGCAGGTGATGGTGCCTGTGCTTGAGGCCATCCAGCCCGTGATTGAGACACAACCGTTCTACATCGAGGCTGCTACACCGCAGTTCTCGTTGCAGTTGCCACAGTCGGCACGCGATGCCCGCGTCACGCTGGAGTATTGCGACAATCCTGTGTGGTACTGCGTGACCGCCTTGCCCACCATCTACGACGAGCATTGCGTGACCGCCTCGTCGCTGGCCCACAACCTGTTTGCCCTTGAGGTGGCACAGGGTGTGGCCAAGTCGCAGCCGCAGGTGCGTGAGGCCATCACCTACTGGAAGAACAACGAGCAAGACTCGACCCTGGTGTCGATGCTCGCCAAGAATCAAGACCTGAAGATTGGCACCCTGCTGGCCTCGCCCTGGGTGCGTGAGGCCGACCGACAGACTTTGCGCATGTCACGCCTGGACGAACTTTTCGACACACCCAAGATGGACAAAGAGCGCACTCGCATCGTCAACTCGCTGGCTGACCTGCAGTTGGGCGACGGTGGCTTCACCTGGTTCCGCTATCCGGGCTGTCGCTCATCCTACTACACGACGCACGAGGTGCTTGAGCTGGTGGGCGAGATCCAGCACCTGGGCTATCTGAAAGGCAACAGCCAGGTTGACCAAATGATGAACCGCGCCCTCAAGTACTATGACACCGAGACGCTACGTCAATACAAAGAGCGCAAGAACAAGAAAGATTACAGCGGCTTCAGCCAGTTTGTATATGTGCGGTCGCTGTTCCCGACGGTGAAGATGGATCGCGAGGTGCAGTCGTTGTTTGACAATGCCCTCAAGCAGATGTCAAAGGACTGGAGCAAAGGCCTCTCGCTAGGCGAGAAGGCGTTCTACGCCCTGACACTGAACCGCAACGGCAAGCAGCAGGTGGCCCGTGACATCACCGAATCTATCCGGCAATTCGCCATCACCAAGCCCGCGCTGGGCACCTACTGGGACAACCTGCAAGTGGGATGGCGCTACTTCGACAAGGTGGCGGTGACCAGCACCATCCTGCAAGCCCTCAACGAGTGCGACCCGCGTCAGGCCGAGATTGACAACGTGCGCAAGTGGATGTTGCTGATGAAGCAGACCAACGACTGGGG
>DEKO01000056.1:0-23054 GCA_002353885.1 Porphyromonadaceae bacterium UBA2720 | reverse complement strand
TCCGGCAGCCAGTGGCTCGAGCGCAACGAGCCTGCCCGCATCACCATCGGTGGCGAATCACTGGAAATTGACAAACTGGATGCCTACTTGGGCTACTTCCGCAAGACCATCGCCGCCCAGGCCGGTGCCGAAGTGAGCATCGAGCGCAGCGGCAACAGTCCTGCCTGGGGTGCCGTCTACTGCCAGTTCCAGGCGCCGATGACCGACATCCGTCAAGTGGCCATCGACGAGCTGAGCATCACCAAGGACTACAGCATCGTGGGCACCGACGGCAAACTGACCGCCGCCAGCACGTTCCACGTGGGCGACCGCGTGCGGGTGCGCACGGTCATCAAGTGCAACCGCGACCTCGACTTTGTGACCGTGGTTGACGAGCGCGCCTCGTGCTTCGAGCCCGTCGACAAGTTCAGCGGCTACCGCAGTGCCGACCACACTTGGTACTACCACGAGACCAAGGATGCACAGACACGCCTGTTCTTCAGCGACCTGCAGAAGGGCACGCACGTCATTACCTATGACGTTTACGTCACCCAGGCCGGCACCTTCAGCGCCGGCATCGCCTCGGCCCAGTGCCAGTATGCCCCGCAGATTGCCGCCCACAGCGCCGGACAGCGCTTGATGGTGCGCTGACAGTGGCAGGGCGCTCACCGTCCTATTTCAGCCAACAGTAACGGCAGTGGGTCTGTTCAGCGATTCCGCGTTTCCCCTCCCTTTTGCAAAGGGGAGGGTGAGAATCGCTGGAACCACTCGCTGAAGAGTCGCACCGCTGTCAACAATTGTTAAAAAAGGCCCAAATAGGACTGTTCGCAATCCGCCAAATGTTAAAATCAGGAAGTTTTTTCAGAACCGACCCGATTTGCGCAAAAAAATCACTATATTTGCAAGATTAATATTAAATTACAATTATTCACCTTACAATACTAACGATTATGAAGAAACTACTAGCCATCTTGTCCATGGTGCTCATGTGGGGACAGATTGTGGCGCGAGACAATGTGCCCGACTTCAACTTCCCGCAAGATGTGACCAAGCAAGCAGAGGCCGACTTGAAAACAGCCCTGAGCAAGGGCAATGGCCAACTGTTGGTGGACGCTCTGGTGCGATCGTCGCTGGCCAAGAGCAGCATCACCATCGAGAACATGAGTGAGATAGTCGACGACATCGACCGCGTGGCCCGCAAGGAGTCGCGCCCCGACATCCGCGCGCTACTCTATCACCTGGAGGCACGGGTGATGTCCGACTACACCAACAAATTCACACCCATCAACCGCCGCAACCCCAGTCATAGGGTACACAACGAGGAGGTTAAGGACAAGTACGCCTATTGGGATTCCTACCAGTTTGCAGCAGCCATCGACTCGTTGGTCAACCTGTCGTTGCGCGACCGCGATGCACTGTTGCAACGGTCGGTCAAAGACTACGACGACATCATCAAGTGCAATGACTTGGGAGCCAAGTATGTGCCCACACTCTACCACTTTCTCAGCTACCAGAGCCAGTACCTGGTGAGCGACAAGCTGGAGAAGAAACTCCAAGCCGACCTGATGACAGCCATGCCCGACAATGCCATGGCCACCGTGTTTGCCAAGTGCGCCCCACTGGGCAACTGGAGTTCCTACCAAAAGGAGTATCAAGCCGTCTATGAGGAGTTTGCTGACGTGCCCGAAGGCGGCTTGCCCCTGAGCTATCTGAGCGGCGACCAGCACTATGCCACCTTCCAGCAGTATGTCAAGCGGTTCCCCAAGTCAATCTATGCCAACGACATCCGCAACAGCATCACCTATATCGAGCGCAAGTGGGCCACTGTAGACTTTGCCGGACACCTCAACAGCAAGGCCTCGGCTCACGCCGACAAGGCCCAAGTCAAGGTAAAGGTAAAAGTGCGCAACGTCAACGACGTGAGTATTCGCCTCTATCGCCTGCCCGATGACATCAACACCGATGCATGGAAGAATAAGATGCTCACCATCAAAGACCTGAAACTGGTTTCAGAGCAACAGGTG
The DNA here is from genome assembly GCA_002353885.1 of Porphyromonadaceae bacterium UBA2720. Taxonomy (GTDB): domain Bacteria; phylum Bacteroidota; class Bacteroidia; order Bacteroidales; family Muribaculaceae; genus Sodaliphilus. The sequence continues at coordinate 21,051 of DEKO01000056.1, read as the reverse complement.
CATGTCGACGGCACAGTGCCCTTTGAGGACAAGGGCGAGGTCACCTTTGCCGCCCTACCCTACGGCCGCTACACCATCATTCCAATCTATAAAAATAAGGGCAAGGACGTTGTTCCCGACAAGATTGTCCGAGAAAAGACTCTCAACGTCTACGACCTGGCATCGTTCAACGTGAGCGAGGCCGAGCCCCAACGTCTCATCAAAAAGGGCGAGAACGAGCAGGTGGCACGCATCAACCGCATCTATGTCGTAGACGATGCCACGGGCCAGCCCGTTGAGGGCGCCACAGTGTCGATTGTCGACAAAGACTGGAGCGTCAAGACCGCCCGCGACGGCTCGGTTGACCTACCTAAGAATCTCAAGCGCTACCACCTGAGTTACACCGTGAGCCGCGGCGATGACCAGTATGGCCCATCGACCAACTTCAGTCCCAACTCATCCAATGGCCACACCGCCACCACGGCCAGCGTCTACACCGACCTGGGCATCTATCGCCCCGGCGAGAGTGTCAAGTGGGCCGCCATCCTCTACCAGCATAGTCATGACAGCCGCCAGGTCCTCGCCGGCGAGGAGGTGAAAATCATGATCTATGACGCCAACCGCAAGGTCATCGACGAGCAGACTGCCACCACCGACGACTTTGGTCGTGTCGAGGGATCGTATGTCATCCCCGAAGGCCGCCTGTTGGGCACCTACAGCATCGTCCTGCGCCATGATGGCAATGGCAGTGTGGGCTCGACCGACTTTAAGGTGAGTGAGTACAAGACCCCGACCTTCTATGTCGAGTTCCCGCGCGACGAGTTGGCCTTCCAACCCGGCCAGCCCATCACCGTGACTGGCCTGGCAAAGACCTACAGCGGCATGCCCGTGGCCGACGCCGAAGTCAAGCTCAAGCTCACCAAGCGCAGCTGGGACTGGCATTGGTGGCGCTACTGCCTGCCGATGCCACGCGACCTCGCCGTGGCCGACACCATCGTCCGCACCGACAGCAAGGGACAGTTCCAAGTGACCATGCCCGACAGCCTGTTCTCCGAGCTGAATGACGGCTGGTTCCACCCATGCTACTACAGCTACATCGCCCACGCCCAAGTGACCGATGCCACAGGCGAGAGCCAGCAATCCACTGCCGGCTTCCACATCGGGCACAAGCGCGAAATCATGCTCAGGCCCACAGCGATTGACCACAACAACATTGCACCCGTGCGGTTGCCTCTAACAACCTACACCACCGACACCACCGGCCGCCCGCTTCAACTCATCTATCGGTTGACAGGCGAAAAGATTGACACCCTGCGTGGCACGTTCACCAGCGACAACCCCACACTCGACCTGACCCAACTCCCCTCCGGACATTACTACTTGCGTGTGACGCTGGCCGATGACCAAGACAACTACACCTCGGCCATTATCAACCTCTATCGCAAGACCGATGGACAAGCTCCCATTGCCGACCAAGCCCTGTGGATCCCGTCGGACGGCTACTCGATCGACGACAAGAACGTGGCGCATGTCACCATCGGCACCAGCACCCCCGAGGCACACATCTATTATATCGCCACCGGGCGCAGCGGCATGCTGGGCGAGGGCTGGATCGACCGCAACAAGTCAGGATTCCAGGAGTTCACCTTCCGCGTCCCGGCAAGGGCCGACGAGGTCTTGAAGCTCAAATTCATAGCATTCCACCACAGCGAGTACTTCGAGAAAGAAATCTCGATGGTGGTTCCCGCCTGCCAGCAGACCCTCAAGGTCAGCGCCACCAGCTTCCGCGACAAGCTCGTGCCCGGCAAGGCAGAGCGGTGGCAGCTGACGCTCAAGGACAAGAACGGCAAGCCTCAACGCGGTGCCGTGCTGTTTGAGATGTTCGACAAGGCATTGAACTCGCTGAGCGACAACACCTGGTCATTCTCGCCCAGCTACTACAGCTTCAACAGCATGATCACCAACCGCAGCCAGACGGCCGGGAGCAGGTCGTTGAGCAACAACTGGCAGGGCGAGTCGCTCAACACCGAGGCCATGGAATACAACACGCCGAGGCTCTACACCTACGGCCGCCGCTTCTGGGAGGGCTGTGACAACCCATTTGTCGAGCTCATGATGTACAAGTCAGAGCTGAAAGGCGCAGTCCGCCTCTCGCGCATAATGGACGATGGCACCGCAGCCGGCCTCGACTCATCCGATGCCCTCAGCGAGGAGTCAGCCGAGCAGCCCGCTGTCGACCAGCAGAAGCTCGACCAGGTGGAGATGCGCCTGAGCGACGTCAAGACCGCCCTGTGGCAGCCCATGCTCACCAGCGACGACCAGGGCAACGTGACACTCGAGTTCGACGCGCCCAACTTCAACACCACCTGGCTCGTTCAGGCCATCGGCTACACCCCCGGCCTGGCCAACGACATCTTCCGTGCCGAGGTGCTCACCCAGAAGCCCATCATGGTCCGCTCGAGCCTGCCGCGCTTTGTGCGCCAGGGCGACGTCACCCGCCTGGCCGCCAACTTGCAGAATGCCAGCGACCACGCCATCCAGACCCAGGCGCTGATTGAGGTGTTCGACCCGCGCACCCAGGTCGTCTATGCCCAGCAGTCGTTCAACGAGACCCTCGAGTCGATGCAGACCCGGCCCCTGATGATGTCGTGGACCGTGCCCGACACGGTGCCCTACGTGGGCTTCCGCGTGCGTGCCGTGGGCGACGACTTCGGCGACGGCGAGCAGGTGATGCTGCCCGTGCTCACCGCCATCTCGCCCATCATCGAGACCAACCCGTTCTTCATCGACGCTGGCCAGAGCCAGTACACCTTCACCATGCCCGACGTGCCCGAGGACGCCCGCGTCACGCTCGAGTACAGCGACAACCCCGTGTGGCAGTGCGTGACCGCCCTGCCCAGCATCTTCAGCGGCAACACCCACGTCGCCACCTCGATTGCCCACAGCCTGTATGCCCTCAACGTGGCACGCGGCGTGGCCACGAGCCAGCCCATCATCGCCGAGGCCTTCCGCTACTGGCAGGACAACGCCCGCGACTCGATGCTCGTCTCGGCCCTCGACCGCAACAGCGACCTCAAGATAGGCACCCTGGTGGCCTCGCCCTGGCTGCGCACCAGCGAGCGCCAGACCCTGCAGATGCAGCAGCTGGCCCAGTACTTCGATGCCGACAAGGCTCGTGCCGAGCACGACCGCCTGGTCACCGCGCTGGCCGCCCTGCAGCAGAGCGACGGCGGCTTCACCTGGTATGTCTATCCCGGGTGCCACTCATCGCGCTGGGCCACCGGCACCGTGCTCGAGCTCATAGGCAACCTGCGCCAGCTGGGCTACCAGCCCGCCGACCCGCGCCTCGACCAGATGATGCAGCGCGCCCTCGACTACTACGACAAGGCCACCGTGGCCGAGTCCAAGAAGAAGGAGAACAAGAAGCACATCTACTCGACCTACGCCTACACGCGCTCGCTCTACAGCGACAAGCCCATGAGCAAGGACGCCCGCAAGCTCTACAACAAGACCATCAAGCAGATGGCCAAGCAGTGGGGCAAGCTCGACCTACCGCTCACCCACAAGGCCTTCTACGCCATGGCCCTCGAGCGCAACGGCAAGCACAAAGAGGCCGCCCGCATCGCCGAGTCGCTGCGGCAGTTCGCCTCGGTCAAGCCCGAGATAGGCATGTATTGGGACCAGTACCGCACCGAGCGTTGGTTCACCCCCTCGCAGGTGGGCGCCACAAGCGTCATCTTGCGCGCCCTGGCCGCCGCCGACCCGCGACAGCAGGAGCTTGACCAGATACGCAAATGGATGCTGCTGAGCAAGCGCACCACCGACTGGGGCGGCTCCAGCCTAGCCGCCGACGCCGTGCAGGCCCTGCTGTCGACCGGCAGCCAGTGGATCGATCGCGGCCAGATGCCCGCCATCACCATCGACGGCCAGCCCGTCGAGCTCGACCGCTTCGACGCCTTCGTGGGCTATAGCCGCCGCGACGTCGCCGCCCATGCCGGCAGCCAGTTCACCATCCAGCGCACCAGCACCGGCACACCTGCCTGGGGCGGCATCTACTGGCAGTACACCCAGCCCATGCAGCAGGTGCAGGCCGCCAGCATCCGCGAGGCCAGCATCGTCAAGGAGCTAGTCGCCCTCGACGCCGCCCAGCAGCCCACCTCAGCCCCCATCAAGGTGGGCGACAAGGTGCGCGTGCGGCTCATCATCACCTGCGACCAGGCCATGGACTATGTCCAGGTCACCGACGAGCGCGCCTCGTGCTTCGAGCCCGTCGACCAGGTGAGCGGCTACCGCTACCAGGAGGGCATCGGCATGTATCGCGAGACCCGCGACAGCGCCACCCACCTGTTCATCGACCACCTGCCCAAGGGCACCCACGTCATCACCTACGACGTGTTTGCCACCACACCCGGCACCTTCGCCAGCGGCGTGGCCACGCTGCAGAGCCAGCAGGCTCCCGAGATGACCGCCCACAGCGCCGGCCAGCAGCTGACGGTGAAGTAGGAAGCCCCCCTAAATCCCCCCTGAAGAGGGGGATTTCTAGCCAGGCATGCAAGTCTCATAATCTGCATGAGTTTTTGCTGCCTGGCTACATTTTCGGTCCACAGATTGGAGGTTAGTATTGTGGCAGTTGGGACGCGTCATGCCACGTGATCACCCGGCGGTCATTCACCTTTTAGGGGGGGCTAGAGAGAAACCGTCACAATAATGTAACGGCTTTACTTCTTTACTACACTACTACATCACTACATTAGAAAGTTAAAGTTGTTAGTTATTGGTTGTGGCAGGGTTCATTTTGGAGCCCTGCCACAATCCTTGTTGTCGACAACCGGCGTTCCAAAAGCCAAAAAACTTATGCCGATTGGGCCCATAATTCATTTTTTTTGCGTACATTTGCAAGGAATTATCAACTCATCTTTGCCAGCAGTTGGTAATTCGCCACAAAAAGTCATCTTAACTGCTTGATTGCGTGACTACTGCGATAGTGTCAATAACTGCAGGCGACAAGGTGACGCTGCTTGTCACTATTCCACTGGACCCCTAGGCCCGGTGTCCCCCAGTTATACCCCACCCCGCCAGCAAAGTCTCACGCAGATCTAGCAAATTTGACAGATCTACTGCCTCGCTACAGAGTCTCACACAGATCATCACAGATCATCACAGATTAATTTTATCTTTCCCAATCAGTGTTCATCTGTGTGCAAAAACTCAGCCTGGCAGCAAAGTCTCACGCAGATTAAGCAGATTTAGCTAGATATATTATTCAAATTCACACCTATGACAACACTACAACTACAGACCGATATCAGTCAGTCGCTCGAGGCCATTGGGCATGACAGCAGCCTTCTTGAGCGCGCGGCACGCTATCTCAAGCGTCTGGCGCGGCAAGCCACCAGCGACGAGGCCACGATGAGCAAGGACGAATTCTTTGCTCGCATCGATCGGGCCCTCGAGCAAGAGTCTCGTGGCGAGGGCATCGTCATTGACAGCCGCGAGTCGTTGCACCAATACCTCAGCAACCTGTAGCGATGTACACACTCAAATTGCTACCTCAAGCTGAGGATGATTTAAGGGCATTGAAGCGCAATGAGCCCAAGTCATTTGCCAAAGCTGAGAAGCTCCTCGAAGAGTTGATGTTACATCCCACAACCGGTACTGGTCACCCTCACCAGTTATCTGGCGACCGTGCCGGCCAGTGGGCACGTTCCATAACAAAGAAACACAGGCTTGTGTATCTCATCAAGGAGCTAGAAGTGATTGTTGCTGTACTTTCGGCTTATGGACATTATGACGACAAATAGCAGCCTGGCAGCAAATGCCTCACGCAGATTAAGCAGATATAGCAGATAAAAAATCCTTCTAAATCTGTGTAAATCTGTGTGCCAAAACACAGCCAGGCAGCAAGAGTCTCACACAGAGGACGGCGCATTGTCGAGGAAGAACAGAGCGGTGCGCGACGTGCCGAATATGGCAAGCGTTTGATCGACACTCTGTCTTGCTCACTTGTAGGTGAATATGGTCACAGCTACAATGCCAAAAATCTTAGGGCATTTCGCGCGTTTTACTTGAAGTTCAACGACTTCGAGATTTGGAACGCGTGCGTTCCAAATCTTCAATGGACACATTTCAGGTCATTGCTTCGTGTCGAAGACGACGATGCCCGCTATTGGTATATGCGTGAAGCCTCTCGCGAGATGTGGAATTCCCGTACGCTCGACCGCAACATAGCTTCACAATATTACTATCGCTTGTTGCATTCCCCCCGCAAGGACGAAGTGGTTCGAGAGATGAGACAACTCACCTCTTCAATGCAGTCCGACAAGATGGAATTCATCAAGAGCCCAGTTGTTGCCGAGTTTTTAGGTCTTTCAACCAATGCCGCATTCACTGAGTCTGAGTTAGAAAGAGCAATCATCACCCATCTCAAAGAATTTCTTCTTGAGCTGGGCAAGGGTTTCGCTTTCGTCGCCGAACAGCAACACATCCGCACAGAACAGAATGACTACTATATCGATTTGGTGTTTTATAACTATCTATTGAAAAGCTTTGTGCTGATTGACTTGAAGACATCTCGTCTGTCTTATCAAGATGTTGGACAGATGGACATGTATCTTCAGATGTATGATGAGTTCAAGCGCACCCCTGGCGACAATCCTTCGGTCGGCATCATTTTGTGCTCAGAGACAGACGGCGATGTGGCCAGATATTCAACTCTAGCCAAGAACGACCAACTCTTTGCGGCTAAATATTTGACTTATCTCCCAACGCAAGAACAGTTGCGGCATGAGATAGAGCAACAAAAGCAATATTTCCTACAGCAACATTCCGAGCCATAAGCCTTTTAGCGATAAGCCAACAGCGAACAGCGACTCTGACCTTCCCCCACTTCAGGGGGGACCGAGGGGGGCTTCCAGAAGCGACTCTGAGCCTCCCCCACTTTAGGGGGGGATTGAGGGGGGCTCCCACATTCCCCCTTTAGGGGGCTAGGGGGACAGGGGCTCCCAGGGGTAAAAACAATAACAACTCAAAAATGAACAAAATCACCGTTACCTCACCTTTGCTGCCCGATCTGGACGAGTTCCACCAGCTGCTGCAGGAAATCTGGGACAGCAAGTGGATCACCAATAACGGCAGCTTTCACAAGCGGCTCGAGCAGGCCTTGTGCGAGTATCTCAAGGTACCCTACATCAGCCTGTTCACCAATGGCACGCTGCCGCTGATCACTGCCCTGCAAGCATTGCGCATCAGCGGCGAGGTCATCACCACGCCCTATAGCTTTGTCGCCACCACCCACTCCATCTGGTGGAACGGCATCCGGCCGGTGTTTGTCGACATCGATCCCGCCACCGGCGGCATCGACCCCGACCGCATCGAGGCCGCCATCACGCCCAAGACCACTGCCATCATGCCCGTGCACGTCTACGGCAAGCCTTGCCGCACCGCCGAGATCCAGGCCATTGCCGACAAGTATGGCCTGCGTGTCATCTATGACGCCGCACATGCCTTCGGTGTCGAGGTCGACGGCCGCAGCATCCTCAACGAGGGCGACATGAGCACGCTCAGCTTCCATGCCACCAAGGTCTACAACACCATCGAGGGCGGCGCGCTGGTGATGCACGATGCCCAGACCAAGCAGCGCATCGACTACCTCAAGAACTTCGGCTTTGCTGGCGAGACCGAGGTCGTCGCACCAGGCATCAACAGCAAGATGGACGAGATGCGCTCGGCCTACGGCCTGTTGAACCTGCGTCAGGTCGACCAGGCCATCGAGGCCCGTCATCAGGTCGCCATCCGCTATCGCGAGGCCCTGCGCGACGTCGAGGGCATCACCTTCTGGGACGACATGCCCGGTGTGCGCCACAACTACAGCTACTTCCCCATCTTTGTTGATGCCGAGAAGTACGGCATGACGCGCGACCAACTCTACTTCAAACTTCGCGACCAAGGCATCTTGGGCCGCCGCTACTTCTACCCGCTCATCAGCACCTTCTCGACCTACCGCGGCCTTCCCAGCGCCCGCCGCGAGAATCTGCCAATGGCAACAAAAATGGCCGAAGAGGTCATCTGCCTGCCCATGCATCACCTGCTGAGCGAGCAAGACTTGGACCGCATCATCTGTTGCATCAAAATTGTCCAGTAATTAATTGGCTAGTTTTATCTTTCATAATTAATGAAACATTTACAGTACTGCCCCACACCACTTCTTAAGCTACCCTATTATTCTGCAAAATGGGGAGTAAATTTAATGTGTAAACGGGATGACTTGTTTCTTGAAGCTGGTGGAGGCAATAAGGCAAGAATGTTACAATATATTTTATCAGAGGTCGATTGTTCAAATACTGATGTAATAGTCACTGCTGGTGGCCCATGTTCTAACTTCAATAGGGCATGTGCTTTAATGTGTGCCAAACTTGGCATCAATATGCACCTAATAGAGTACACAGATGAGCCAAAAGAGTGGGAATCATTGAATTATTACTTAAGCAAGCTAATCGGCATAACGACCACTAGGTGTGCCAAAAGCGAAGTCCCTCAAACTATAGAGCGCGTACTAGCCTCATATATTAAGAAACATGTTAAAGCCAAATACATATATGGAGGAGGTAAATCTCTTGAAGGCTTCTATGCTTACTATGAAGCAATATCTGAATTGAAAGGACAGATTGACAACATTGATCATCTGTTTGTAGCATGCTCAACAGGAACAACACTTACCGGCATCTGTGCGGGTATGCAATTGCACTTCCCCCAAGCTGTTGTTCATGCTATTTCTACTGCACGCCAATATGAGGATGAAGCAAAAGTGTTAAAAGATGACATGGCAATTCTAAACTCATATCTTAAAACAGAATATGACTTCAAGAATTTAGACTTCAATGATTCCTATCTTTGCGGTGGCTACGGGAAATACAACAATCTGCTATTTGATACAGTTAAAGATTGCTTGTCTCATGAGGGCATGATAATTGATCCAACATATTCAGGCAAAGCATTCTATGGAATGGCTAATATCGTAGTTGAATCACCTGATATCTTCTCTGGTAAAGACTTGGTGTTTTGGAATACTGGTGGGTTACTGAATTTATTATCAACTAAATATGATAACACAGCTAGATAATATTCCTGAGAATGTCATTAGGCTCTCTTATTATTTGCACCAAATCGACAATGATTTTGGAATCCCACTTTCTCATAAGACAGAACTTAATGCATATGCTTCAAAACTCATAACCAAAGGAATTGTGATTGTATCTGTTGAAAACAATGAAATAAACGGTCTTTTAGCTGGTTACAATAATGACACTGTGAATGGTTGTGCTGTAATTTCTATACTTTCAACAAGAAGTGACTGTCGAGGCCGTGGCATTTCGCGTCTTCTAGTTGATAAGATGATAGAAATATGCCACATGTCATCCATGAAGAAGATTATAGTAGACTCAATAAATCCTATTGCCGTATCCTTATATCAATCGTGCGGCTTTAAAATTGTTGGGCAGGATCATATTGAGGGGAGAGTTTGTACATCTTTATGTTTTCAATTCGATAAGAAATGAGGTTTTTAATAACAGCTATAGGCTCAATGTCAGCCGAATGCGTCATCAGACGTTTGAAAGCAGCTGGTCATTATGTTGTAGGCTGTGATATATATCCAGGAGAATGGCACTATGAAACAAGACTTTGTGACTCGTTTGTTCGTGCCCCATTTGCAAGTAGTGAAAAAGCATACATTCAATTTCTAATTGACACATGCTGCAACTATAATCTTGGTTTTATTATTCCACTTACAGACTTAGAGATTGATGTTATAAGTCACAATAGATACGTAATAGAGAATAATGGAATTACTCTTTGTATGCCTTCAAATAATGTCCTTAGCATAGCACGAAATAAATACAAATTACACACAACATTTATAGATGACCCTATTGTTGCATCAATCAAAACATTTCTCATAAAAGACATACCTAGTGATTTCATTTATCCCTGCATTGCTAAACCATATAATGGCCGAAGCAGCGAAGGGCTCATACGCGCCGCCACCAAAGCACAAATAATGGCTCTTGAGAATAAAGATAATTATATTGTGCAAGAGCAATTGCGGGGAGACATATATACTGTCGATTATTGCCGTTCATCCCTTTTTGACTTGGATGCGTCAGTACCTCGTATAGAATTGTTACGTACAAAAAATGGAGCAGGACTTTCTATTAAGATTATTAATGACCCTAATCTCATTAATATTGCATCGCACATTGGTAAGACACTTGACGTTAATGGATGTGTAAACTTTGAATTTATTAAACATAATAATGAATACTATTTGATTGATATTAACCCTCGATTCTCAGCTGGAGTGGCATTTTCTTTAATCTCAGGATACGATATGGTATTAAATCATATTCATTGCCACACAAACAAAAAGATCGATGCTCAAATTCCAATCAAAGAAAGAATAATCATAAAAAAATACGAAGAAGTTGCCATCGAATAATGGTTTTCATGTCAATATAACTTAAGGTGGTACACTCTCTTTTATCAATTCAGATCAAACCGATATGACCAAACTGAACACAGAACAGAAGAGCATTCTTCAACTCTTTCAAGACACTCGAGCTGAATTTTTGATACCCGATTACCAGCGTCCTTACGCTTGGGGCGAGAAAGAGTGCCAGACACTTTGGGACGACATATTCTCATTTGCATTCCCCGACAATTCTAGCGACAAATTCAATAGCCAGACAGATGAATACTTTCTTGGCCCTATCGTCACATTTAAGAACGCTTCTGGCCAAATGGAAGTCATCGACGGCCAGCAACGCCTAACCACATTGCTCCTTTTGCTGCGTGCATTCTATGAGCGCTTCTCCCACATGCAATATGAGGAAGCTACAGAGACTACAAAACTCATTGCCAGATGCATCTGGAAGACTAACGAGTTTGGCAAGCCCAACATGGAGACTCTGAAGATAGACTCAGAGGTTGCGAGCGACAAACACAAAGAAGAACTGAAAAGCATACTCCGAAGTGGTATCGCCACCAAGGAGCAAGACAGTGCCTATGCACAGAACTACCGCTTCTTCCAGAAACAGATTGACGATTTCATATATTCATTCCCTGTTTTTGCCGCATTTCTCCCCATCCGCATCCTCAACAACTGCATCCTCCTGATTATCGAAGCTGAGTCGCAGGACACGGCACTGCGCATCTTCTCGACGCTCAACGATCGTGGCATGCCCCTGTCCGATGCCGACATCTTCAAGGCACAGTTCTACAAGCACTACTCGCAGCAAGGCAAGAAGGACGAGTTTATCAAGCAGTGGAAGCAGCTGGAGGAATTGTGCGAGAAGATTTTCAACCCGATTTCGGGCACCCCGATGGATGAGCTATTCACGCGCTACATGTATTACGAGCGTTCTCTGCAAGGCATCACCAGTTCATCCGTGGCCGCATTGCGCAAGTTCTATGACCGTGACGGCTATGCGCTGCTCAAACGCAACGAGACATTCGAGAATCTGAAGCTGCTTGCCGACTTCTGGAACGATGTCGCCAATCAAGACTGCGACCGCTTCACCGACAGAGTGCTTCGCCGGCTCTTTGTGCTACACTACGCTCCCAACGGCATGTGGCTTTACTTCGTTTCGGTCTACTTCATGCACAACAAGGATGCCAACTGTCTGCTTGACGATGACAAGTTCTACCAATTCCTGAACAAAATCACGGCTTTCATCTGGGCATACGCCATCTATCGTCCCGGGCTCAATGCCCTGCGGACACCTGTGTTTGCCGAGATGGCCAACATTGTCAATGGCAAGGATGTTGATTTCGCCAAGTTCAAATTCAACGCTCAGAACCTGCGCAACATGCTCGACAACTACTCGTTCTTCAACAGCCGCACCATCACCAAGTCGATGCTAGCCTGGTGGGCATTCAACGACGATGCTCAGCCGTTGATGAAACTAGAGACTCCATTCGACACCGAACATATCTTTGCCCGCAACCGCGTGAGCCACGAGAGCATGAGCAACCCCAAGAGCGTAGAGATGTTAGGCAACAAAGCCTTGCTAGAGGCGCGCATCAACATTCGCGCCTCGGACTACAAGTTTGAGGACAAGAAGAAATACTACCGCGGCTACACCAACTCACGCAACCAGCAGAAAGACGGCACTCAGGTTGTTGAGTTACTGAAGCTTGCTGACACGATGTCTGACTTCACCGAGGCCGACATCACCCGCCGCACCAACGAGATGTTCGACACCTTCATCAACTACCTCCGCACCAACAACCTGCTAGAAGAGCCACAAGCATAACAATGTCTGAATCTTTGAAGGAAAAGACGGTCAAGGGTGGCGGTTGATCGGCGATTGACAACTTTGCGGGGTATGCAGTGACGTTCATCGTAGGCATTATCCTTGCCCGGTTACTGTCGCCCGAAGACTATGACCTGCTGGGGCTGATTGCCATCTTCACGGCCATCTGCAACTACTTTATCACTTCGGGCTTCGGTAGCGCACTCATCCAGATTGTTAGCGCAATAATGCACTATACGAAACCTTTGTCAATTATTGTATAAGAGAATATTATAAAATGGAACATAATCCACTGGTTGCCATTCAATGTATGACCTATAATCATGCTCCCTACATCGAGGATGCAATGAACGGGTTCTGCATGCAGCAGACCGACTTCCCATTTGTTGCCATTATCGTAGATGACGCCAGCACTGATGGCGAGCCAGATGTAATTAGGGGCTACCTTGAACAGAATTTCAAGATGAGCGAGGCACAGCAATGGGAGACTGACGAGGCCTACTTCATCGAAGCACAACATCAGGATAACAAAAATTGTTCGTTTGCGGTCATTTTACTCAAACAGAACTACTTTCAAAAGAAAAAAGACAAAAGACCATTGTTTGCTGGGTGGGATTCGCTTGCACGTTTCGTTGCTCTTTGTGAGGGTGATGACTTTTGGACTAATTCTCATAAACTTCAGTTGCAAGTGGATTATTTGGAGTCTCATCCTGAATATTCAATGTGTTTCCACGATGTAGAAATTAAGGCCGAAAAAGGACGGACCTGGTATGATGTTTTTGGAAAACTAGAGAATCGTGACTATACAGGCCTGGAGAATTTAACGACATGGAGTGTGCCAACATGCTCTATCGTTTGTAGAAATGAGGTTTATCAGACTAGACCAACAAATCCCAAGTTCACCATGGGTGACAATGTGCTTGTATTACACTGCTCACGCAATGGAAAGGTTCGTTGCATTCCAGAGAAAATGGGAGTATACCGCCTAACCCCCACCAGCTGGATTGGAGGTCAGAGCTCAAAAGTACAACGCTACAAATACATTTCACATTACTACGGACTATTAGAAGAGTTTGAGGAATGCCGCTGCGAGAAATTATACAACATCCTCGAGAACCAGTATTTCCAACTTCTCACTATATTGAAACGTGAGGGAGACAGGGACGAATTCTATCGCATTAAAGAAGAGTATTTGCATTACCCAGGGAAAGTGCATTGGAGCAAGTTTAAGTTTTACTACATGGAGAGTTTAATTAGGGGAATAATCAAAAAAATTTTGCATTTAGCCGAGTAAGCATTTCATGACATTATTTGTTAATGCTTTGGAGGACAGACTCAAAAGTTCTTAAGATTTTGCAAGGCAGCTCTCAACAAAACTATACGCGTATAGCTAAAAATACGATTATGCTTTACGGACGTTTTTTAATAACGCTCGTAATTTCATTATTCACTTCACGTGTTATCCTCCAGACTTTGGGGTTCAATGATTTTGGACTTTATAATGTTGTCGCAGGTTTTGTTACTTTGTTGGCATTCCTCAATGGCTATATCTCACAAGGAACCGTTCGGTTCATTACATTTTATCTCGGCGCTAAAGATCTGCAACGACTCAAGGAAGTATTTGCAGCGTCACTGGCACTTCACGTTGGGCTAGCACTACTTCTTTTTCTGTTGGGAGAGACATTTGGCTTATGGTATGTAGAAAATAAACTAAACATCGAGACAGGTCGCGATTCAGTAGCAGTTTTCGTTTTTCATCTCTCTCTTATAACAGGTTGTTTAACAGTCCTTAAGACTCCATTTTCAGCTTGCATCACAGCACATGAGGATATGGGCATTTATGCTTATATTAGCATTTTCGATGTTGTAATGAAACTTGTTATTGTGTATTTGCTATTAGTAGTCAACACAGACAAATTACAAATGTATGCCCTTTTCTATTTTATAGTCAGCCTACTTACATCGCTATTTTATGTCGTTTTTTGCTTACGCAAATATTCGGAGTGTAGCTTTAAACTCCAAGCTGATATGAAATTGTATAAGGATATGTTCAACTATATTGGCTGGAATGCAATTGGAGCTATGGCCTTCACTCTAAATGGACAGGGAGTTACCGTATTGTTAAACATGTTCTTTGGAACAATTATTAATGCTGCACGTGGTGTTGCCGGTTCCCTTAGTAATATTGTCAGCCAGTTTGTTTTTAATTTCCAAACAGCAATGCGTCCACAAATAATAAAGAGCTATGCTTTGGGAGATTTTAAGGAAATGGAAAGACTTGTTATATATTGCGCAAAATATTCTTCTTATCTGTGTATGTTGTTTGGCATACCACTATTTATTGAGTCCAGTACAGTCTTATCTTTATGGTTGGGAAATGTCCCACCCTATGCTTCTATTTTTTGCAAGCTTACCATCATTCAAATAATGTTGCAAGGCATTGATTTTCCTGTAGGCTATGGAATCAATGCAGTGGGAAAGATGAAATTGCCTAATATAACATCGTCATTAGTCTATTTAACTATTCTTCCTATTTCATATATTGCAATGAAATTAGGTGCCAATCCTACCATAGCATATCTTGTTTCTATATGTGCTTATCCAGGAGCATTGATTTTTGATGTATGGATTTTATATCGTTACATTAATTTTGACTACCATCTTTATATTAAGTCCGTGATCATAAAGACGTCACTTTTTGTTATAATTAGTTCTATTGTCCCCATATTTGTTCACTACCATATGCCTATAGGACTTCCTCGCCTGTTCGTTGTTACTGTATTAAGCATAACAATATCAATTCCATTGATTTATTTCAAAGGTCTAGAACCTTCAGTTCGCATATTGGTTACAAATAAAATTCGAACTATTCTACCATTATTCTCAAAAAATAAAAGATAGAATTTACAATTCTACGAAAGTTATAATAAATCAAACTATAATGTTTTCTTTTATTCTTCCTGCATACAAAGGGCGATATCTCAAAGAATCAATTGATAGCATCTTAGCGCAAGATTACAAAAATTTTGAGCTAATAATTGTGGATGATTGTTCTCCCGACAATCTACAAGATATTATTTCTAAATATAATGATCCTAGAATTTCATTTTATAGGAATGAAAAGAATATCGGTGGAATTGATCTGGTCGCACAGTGGAATCATTGCTTAGATTATGCAACTGGTGATTATACAATATTGGCTACTGATGACGACTTATATGAACCAAATTTCCTTTCCTCATTTGTCCCTCTTATTAGAAAATATCCCAAAGTACAAGTTTTTCGAAGCCGTATATTGGAAATTGACCATAATGGCAAATTATTATGGTTTGACAGATGCTATAAAGAATATCTCAACCAAGGAGAGTTCTACTATTATTTTTTTCAGGGAATGAAAGGAGGCATACCACAGTATATTTTTAAACGCGATATACTTATATCAAAAGGCGGTTTTGTTTCTTTGCCATTGGCTTGGGGTAGCGATGATGCAACTGCTCTATTATTATCAGAACAAGGCATTGTTAATTCTCAAGACATGTTAGTACGTTTTCGGTGGTCTGATGCTAACATATCAAGCGACAAAGGAAGACATAGTAAAAACAAAAAAATCGATGCAAGAATTAATCTTTGTAAATGGTTAAAACGCGAAATTCCTAATATCAAGTTTGGAGACACTGATATTGAGCAGTATTGTCAAAAATATGTTTTAAATAATTTTGACGTCCATATTAAACAAATTCTACTTAAAGAACTGATTCCATCCCACAAAAGGGATTTCATTTGTAATCTACAAAAGATTTATCACGAGAGGATTATATCCAATAAAGATATCCTATCAATTATATATCAGTATATTAAAAACATAATTATATGAAAGTTTCAATCATAACTATAAACTTCAACAATAAATACGGATTAGAAAAGACGATAAAAAGCGTTATATGCCAAACTTTTAAAGATTATGAATACATTATAATTGATGGAGGGAGTACAGATGGAAGTGTTGATATAATAAAACAATATGAACGCTACATCAGTTATTGGGTCAGCGAGAAAGACAATGGTATTTATCATGCAATGAACAAGGGAGTCAAGGCCGCTAATGGCGAATACTGTCTTTTTATGAATTCTTCAGACACCATTTATGAGGATGAAACCCTGCAAAATGTTTTCAAACAGAACATTTGCGAAGACATAGTTTACGGTAATCTATATTGCGCAGGTCACATACAGGAATCTGTAGAGAGAATAACTCTCCTTAATCTCCTGACTCATACCATAGGACATCAATCTGCATTTATTAAACGTTCCCTTTTGATTAAAAACCCATATGATGAGAATTTGAAAATAGTGTCTGACTGGAAATTCTTTTTTCAAGAACTGATTTTTAATAACGTACCATACAGAAGAATTGATACTATAATTGCAGATTTTGACACCTCAGGCATCAGCATGAACAATCAGCAGTATCTAAAGCAAGAGCGAGATTTAGAATTGAAGAAACTTCTTCCTCCCATAATGTACGAAGAGATTTATCGCTATTTTGGAGTAAGTGACAAGTATTATGAGCTATTCATAAATATCGGGGAATCTCCAAATAAAAAGAAGTTTTACAATACGATAATTATTTTCCTGAAAGTGTTAATGTTTAATAGAGGTTGGGTTAAACAATTAAGTCGCTTAAAATAGTAGCATATGACAATTGACATATTAGTTTGTACTTTAGACGATGGGATATATGACGTAAAGCAAGTTTTACTCCCAGAAAACCCGCACATCAAGTATATCATATCATGGCAGCAAACAAAAAAATACTCAAGTATTATTCCACAAGCTTTGATAAGAGAAGATGTGCAGATTTACATCCTTAAGGGTAAAGGTCTTAGTCGAAATCGAAACAACGCTATAAAACATGCTACATCAGAAGTCTGCCTAATTGCAGATGATGACGTTGTTTTTAATATTGAAGGAATTATGAGAGTTTGTGAATTCTATCAGCAACACCCAGAAGTTGATGTTCTAACATACAAGTTCTCATCAAAATTCAATCAAAAAAAACATCCCGACTATTCATTTAATTTAAAGATGGCTCCAAAGGGATACAGCGTATCATCTATTGAGATTTCTTTTAGGAGGGAGAAAATTCAGGGTATTATCTCATTTAACGAATTGCTGGGATTAGGTGCCCCTTATGCTGGTGCTGGGGAAGAAAATTTATTCTTGCTTGATTGTCTTAATCAAAATTTGAAATGTCATTACGCCCCCATTAATGTACTATACCACAACGAAGAATCCACAGGACGCTCACAAGGTGGAAATCCTCGCGTAATCTTTTCAAGGGGGATATTGACTAGAATATTTAATCCTAAGGATTATCTTTTCCGATATTTGTGGTTGGCAAGATCTATCAAAATCAATCATCAAGTGGGCTTTTGGTCTACTTTATCTCTATTGTATAAAGGCGGGAGATATGCAAAAAAGAATGGCATGTTAAGATACGATATCAAAGAGATTTACAAAAAATAAACCCACTATTTACAAGTATTGTTCCTATACTAGAAATTAGTTAATCATAATAAACACATTTTCTTCACAATAGCATAACCTAATATGAATAAAAGCACCTCAAAAGTTGCTCTAATAACGGGTATCACAGGACAAGACGGCAGTTATCTAGCTGAATTCTTGCTAGAGAAAGGTTATGAAGTGCATGGCACACTACGCCGCAGTAGCAGTTTCAATACTGAGCGCATCGAGCACTTGTATTTGGATGAGTGGGTGCGCGACATGAAACAGAAGCGCTTAGTTGAACTGCATTATGCCGATATGACGGATTCGAGTAGTCTGATACGTATCATCGAGAAAATCAAGCCCGACGAGATTTATAACCTGGCTGCCCAAAGTCATGTGAAGGTGTCGTTTGACGTACCTGAGTACACAGCCGACGTGGATGCCACCGGAACGCTGCGCCTGATTGAAAGCGTTCGCATCGCCGGACGTGCTGACGTGACCAAGATTTATCAAGCCAGCACAAGCGAGCTTTATGGCAAGGTGCAAGAGGTGCCTCAGAGCGAGACCACTCCGTTCTATCCGCGCAGCCCGTATGCAGTTGCAAAGATGTACGCTTTCTGGATTATGAAGAACTACCGTGAGAGCTATGGTATGTACTGTGTGAACGGCATCTTGTTCAACCATGAGAGCGAGCGCCGCGGTGAGAATTTCGTCACACGCAAGATAACCATTGCCGCAGCCCGCATCGCCCACGGCAAGCAAGACAAGCTTTACTTGGGTAACCTAAATGCACGTCGCGACTGGGGCTATGCTCGCGACTATGTCGAGTGCATGTGGCTGATTATGCAGCAGCACGAGCCCGATGACTATGTGATTGCTACAGGCGAATACCACACGGTTCGCGAGTTCTGCACACTGGCGTTCCACTATGCCGGTATCGAGCTAGAATGGCGCGGCGAGGGTCTTGCAGAGCAAGGCATTGACAAGGCCACCGGACGCGTGCTTGTAGAGGTTGACCCGAAGTACTTCCGCCCTGCTGAAGTCGAACAGTTGCTGGGCGATCCTTCGAAAGCCAAAGAGAAACTAGGTTGGAATCCTCAAAAGACAAGTTTTCAACAACTGGTTCGATTGATGGTAGAACATGATCTGAACAATGAATAATATTCTTTCTTTAAAACTTTTTTCGAAGGGAGACTATTATACATTAAATTTTCGTTTTATTCAATAGCCAGTTCTTTCTTATTTTTGAATATTCTTATTTTCAGCCATTTATCATAGAGAGCAATGAGTTATCGTCAACATTCACACTAAAAACATTTCTGATGCACAGAAAGAGGTCTGTGGAGAGAAATTGATGTTTTATTATCATACTAAATAATTGAGGAAAATGGCCAAATTAAGTATCATTATCCCTTTATACAACTCTGAAGAGTTTATAGGAAATACTCTTTTATCTATCATAAACTCCAATCTTCCGCATAAAGACTACGACATAATTGTGGTTAATGATGGTTCTACTGATAAAAGTGTAGATATTGTTAATCAAATCTCACAGAGCTACCAACTTCCACTTATTAGGATTATCAATCAAGATAATGGCGGACCAAGCAAAGCTCGTAATACAGGCATTTCTGTTTCTAATTCTGAATATATTTGGTTTTTTGACTCTGATGATTCTGCAGTAAAAGACTTAACTGGTATGATTGAATTAATGGAATCCTATTCAGACATGGATGTTTACGCATTTAAGTGCAATGTCATAAAGGAAGGGACTGCAATTAGTGGCGGCTGGCAACCTCATGTCGAACATAACAAACTGCTTACAGGGCGCGATGCTATTTTACAAGGATATATGCCAGGTTCAATATGGACTCAGATTATTAATAGATCTTTTCTGCTGAATAATGATCTAAAATTTGAAATTGGTATAACTCAACAAGATGTCGTATTCAATTACCAGATGTTCGCAATGGCAAAAAAAGTGTATTTTTCTAATACAAAAATATACAACTATCACATCCGTGAAGACTCTATAAGCAAGCCTGTAGATGTCAAGAGAAAAACAAAATACCACACAGACAAAGTTGAAGTGATAAAACAGTTTTATAAATTAGCTGAAAAATTTGACAATACAGATACTGAACTTTCATATAAAATTCGGACTTATGCAGATGGTGCATTATTTGGATGCGTGTTACATTTATTCCGTGAGCGAAAAGAGTTGAAACCCTTGGGCATCAACAAAGCAGTTATAGATAAACTAAAAGACGCTGAATTGTACCCACTTCGCAGGCCATTTAATTCTTGGAAAAAGAAACTTGTAAGCTGGTGGCTAAACATAGAGTCTAACTTAGTATAACATTCAACCTTTTCCACAATTGATTTCAAATCTTGAGATGAGAATCATCATTGTCGCCCTTACCACCCTCTACCGCGAAAATATTCGTGGGACGACTGCACTACCCTATCACCTGCTCAAGGGACGCAGTGATAGGGTTGATGTTGTGATCTACACCTTCAATGCCAACAGACTCACTATTGCGCAAATGGCTGAGGTGGAGCGGGAGCTGGGGGTGGAGATACGGCTGCTGCCGCTGCCACGATGGTACAGGTGGATGTTTAAGCTGCATCTGCTGTGGCTGCGGGTGTTCCTCAGATATCCGTTTGTGAACTATATCACGTTGCCGCAGCGGGTGGTGGAGGAGATCAAGGCACAGGAGCCGGATATGATCTGGGTGAACGGAGAGGAGCTGTCACGCATCGTCGAGCAGTTCCCGGGCATGCGCCGCATGCAGACAGGGCCAGATGTAGAGTCGCTCTATTACTACCGCATGATGGGGCGGCGGTTTGTGATGAACAATGTCATCGACTACTGGAAGTGTACGATGATGTATCGCAAGTATGCCCGGCTGGAACGCAGTTTCTGCACCGATGATAATTTTACCTATTATGCGGTGGGTGAGGCCGACATTGAGCACCTGCGGCAGCTGAACCCGCGGGTGCATTGCAAGTTTTTGCGGCATCCGCACTACGAGGTGGCCGAGCGGGGGCCGATACGGTTCCACCGGCCGAAGATCCGACTGCTCATCGCGGGGCAGTATAACCTGTATATGCAGCAGACGGCGGATGAGGTGGTTCAGTTTATAATGCACAATGCACAATGCATAATGCACAATGAAGGGTCTGATTCGCTACTGTCCCCCCAAGAGACACTGTCCCCCCAAGAGACACAGTCCCCCCAAGCCCCCCTAAA
>DEKO01000024.1:10477-12148 GCA_002353885.1 Porphyromonadaceae bacterium UBA2720 | reverse complement strand
CTCGGTCGTGGTCGCTTATGGCGGGGTGAGGCAGCGGCAGTTGCGAGAGCACCTGCAGGGCCATGGCGCGCGTCATCAAGATGTCGTCGTGACGGCCTGGCATGGCCTCAAACCCTCCCTTGCGCGTGAGTTCATAGGTCGTCATCTCGTCGATGGCATCGTGGCTGCGCTCGACATAGGTCGACTCGCGCACCGCGGCAATCAGCGCATAGATGGCTTGGCGCTTGCTCTGGCGGTTGGTGTGGAAGCCATACCGCTTGTGCCCCTTGCTGTCGCGCGAGCGGCAGTACAGGTTGCCATAGCGGCTGCCGATGATGTTCAGGATAAATTGCCCGCCGTCGGCCTCGGTATACTCGGTTTCGAGCGTGTTGCTCTCAATCACCAGCAGCGCGTTGTCGTAGTGTTGTGACAGGTGCACCGCCTTCCACGCCAGCAGGTCGTGGTCGATGTGGCCGCGCCACTGCGCCACCACCTCGGGTGGGCGGTTGCGGCGGTCGCTGATGTCAAACACGCACATCACGCTCCAGTCGGCCTTGGCGCTGCGCCCGCCCACGTCCACCGTCACCAGGTAGTGCTGCGCCGTGCCATCGCGCGCAGGGTGCTGCCACACCAGCAGTGGGCCATGGGCCTGCTCCACCACATGGGCATTGCCCGGAGCCAGCGGCGCGCCGTCGATGTCGCCAATGAACAGGGGCGGTCGGCACGACTGGCGCAGACGGTCCAGTTGAGCCAGGTCAAACACGCAGTTGCCCGTGTTGGCAAACGCCTCGATGTCGTTGCTCGGAAACTCCTCCATCATCTGTGTGTGCGTGCTGTACTCCTTGCGCTTGCTGTGATACCATGCCAACTGCTCGAGGGTGCAGCCCTCGTCCCACAACCGCTTCTCATAGGTGTCAAGGCTCTGCCACAGCGCGGCAGGATCGGTTACACGCTGGCGGTACAGCTCAATCTCGTGCCACGGCACAAACACCGCAACCTTGTCGCTTTGGCCCGATTGTGCCCTGAGCCACTCGCTGTGGAAGAAGTTGCCCACCCCATTGGCTGTCGACTCGAGCACGACGACTGTGCCGGGCTCGGGGAGCACCGTGCCCAGCACCGAGCGCATCACGTCCTCGGGGTCGTGCATCGCGCTGTTGGCCCAGAAAGCCACCTCGGTCAGGTGGGCCATGGCCAGGTTGAAGCCGCGCACGGCATCCTCGCTGCGGCTCGACCCGCACACCACCAGGCAGTCGCGCCCGGTGAGCTGCTGCACGTCGCGGCTGCCCTCGTAGTTGGCAAACCGCAGCGGCTCGTGCTTGTCGAGCAGGTCGGTGGGGTAGTTGCGCAGCAGCAGGCGATACATCTGCTTGATGGCCCGCGACGTGTTGTGCTTGTGCCCGCAGATCAGGCTGTTCCAGCCTGTGCGCAGCACCAGCTGGAACCAGGCCATGTAGATCTGCACCAGGGTCGAACCGCCCCATTGTCGGGCCTTGAGCAGCACCACACGCACTGGTTTGTCGGCCAGCCGTTGGCTCTCCATCACAGCCAGCAGGCGTCGTTGTGGCGCGTTGAGCCTGAAGCGAATGTTCTGCCCCGTGAGTTTATCCTTGATGGTGGCGCAGGTCGCCGCCCAGTACTCAAAGTCATGCTTGATGCGCAGGCGGCGCTGTTGGTCGGGTGGCAGGGTGGGGT
>DEKO01000024.1:10036-10450 GCA_002353885.1 Porphyromonadaceae bacterium UBA2720 | reverse complement strand
CAGGGTGACCGGCAACCACTGTTCGCCCACGCGCGAGCGCGTGCCGCAGGCTCCCTGGCCCGTCACCGGGTCATAGTCCACCTGCAGCGCCCGCTGGCGCCGCTCGTTCTCCTCTATAATATATCGTATGTCATTCATGGCGGGTAGTGGAGTCCCCCTAAGGGGGAACAAGTTCTTAGTTTTTAGTTCTTGGTTCTTAGTTGCTGCCAGGCTGTCATTCATCCTTTAGGGGGCCTTGGGGGTGTTGTGGCTTATCGCTTACCGCTTATCGCTTACTGCTTATAGCTTACCGCTTACAGCTTAAAAACTAATCTTGCCTGCAAAGTTACCCACCACTGCCCGCCGCCACCAACCCCAACTGCTAGCTTAGTGGGCCCTGACGGCCGTTTGGGTGGCTGGTAGGGACGCGGCGTG
>DEKO01000024.1:238-9982 GCA_002353885.1 Porphyromonadaceae bacterium UBA2720 | reverse complement strand
CTGGCTGTAGGGACGGCACCCCTGTACCGTCCGCCAGCGAGGCTGCAAGCAACAATACACAGAAAAATATTTTTAAATCTGTGTAAATCTGTGTAGATCTGTGTGCAAATCTCTGCACGCTGCCATTCCCCCTTTAGGGGGCTAGGGGGACAGCCCCGCTAGGGGCGGCAGAAACCCTCAGCCAGGTTGGTTTTTGCCTCTCAACAATGATGTGCAATTATGTACAATTTTTTGTGGCCTGGCGGCCGTTTGCTTGCGGCCGCTATTGTGGATGTAACTAACAACTAAAAACTAAAAAATATGGGGTTAGGGGAGTTTTTTTCTATTTTCTTTACTCACTTGTGCCTAATTCCGGTGCACCACCGCTCTACCTTTGCAGCGCAAAGGAGCGAAGTTGACAAATTCTGCTTTAAATTCATTTTGAATTACTCAGAATTCGGAATATTTTCATTACCTTTGCTGTTATGAAAATAGATGCCAAATTTAGCTATTATAACAACTATTTTTAGGCGTATTCAGATATTTAGAGTGATTTCCGCAAAATCAAAAAGCCTTTTTGACAGGAAATTTGCCCATTCAAAGAACAAATAGTATCTTTGCAAACTAATAGACGTAATTATAAAGCCACGCAAGCATGACACAAATTTTCAGTTCAAACGAAGTAAAGCTGAACATTTATCGCGAATTTATTAAGCGGTGCACTAATTCCCCAGGTAGTGTTAGTAACTATTCAGAATTCAAACGGCTCGAAGAACTCATTAGAAACCGTATTGAAGATTTCACTTGTCTTCTAGACTATGATGACCCGGCTTATGTGCAGGGTATTTATGACATGCTCTCAAGTGTTACATCATTTGAAGAATTCAGTGACAACAGAGCTAATCAAGGAAGAAACTTCATACAAATTGGAGGTGGCCAATATCATAATGCGCTGAAAACGTACATTGCATTTCTTAAAGCAGCGTTAGTGTTTCATGATAAAGCAATTGCGCTCCCTCAACATCGGCATACTTCGAATCTTCCTCTGCAACAAATCTTCTATGGCGCGCCGGGTACGGGAAAGTCGTACGCTATTGAGGTTGCGACCGAGGGGCAAGATGTTATACGCACTACTTTCCACCCCGATAGCGATTACTCAACTTTTGTCGGTGCATATAAGCCAACGACAAAAGAAATCCCCATGCGCGATGTGACCGGTAAGATCATCATCGAGAACGGGAAGCAGGTGACTGAGAACCGCATCGTATATGAGTTTGTGAGCCAAGCATTCCTGCAAGCCTACGTAGGAGCGTGGGAAAAGTTTGCCGCCAATGGCGACCAGCCACAGCCGCAGTATCTCGTGATTGAGGAAATCAACCGCGGCAACTGCGCCCAAATATTTGGCGACCTGTTCCAACTACTTGACCGCAACGCTGCGGGCTTCTCTGAATATCCCATCAAGGCCGATGCAGACATGAAGAAGCAACTGAACAAACTACTTGCCGGCTTAATCATTGAAAACGCTGAAGCCATCAATGCTCTCTACAAGGGCAAGGACGTGGTGAGCCAAGTGCTTGATGGTGACGTCTTGTTGCTACCGAGCAATCTCTATATTTGGGCAACCATGAACACAAGTGACCAATCACTGTTCCCCATCGACAGCGCATTCAAGCGTCGCTGGGACTGGAGATATGTGCGCATCGATGATGCTCACAAGGGTTGGAAGATTGAAGCAAATGGTAAGCGTTACGACTGGTGGGATTTCTTGGAGAGAGTAAACAAACTGATTGGCGACACCACAAGCAGCGAAGACAAGAAGCTGGGCTATTTCTTCTGCAAGACCACCGACGGCATCATCACCGCCGAAACCTTTGTGAGCAAAGTCGTATTCTATCTATGGAACGACGTGTTCAAGGACTACGAGTTTGAAGGCGACATCTTCGTGGACGAGGACAAGACCTCGAAACTGAGTTTCGACAAATTCTATATCACCGATGCCGTTGGGCAAACCGTTGTCAACGAAGCGAAGGTTGTAGTGTTCTTAACCAATCTTGGAATGGAGTTCGACAAGCCCGAAGGAATTTCGGATGAGAACGGAGAAAATGATGATGAAGCAGACGTAACGGATGACGGCTACAAAGAATCCATCAATAGAATTGAATTTCCCGATGGAACTGCGATTACCACTGAAAACTTAACCCAATTTGATGCTTTCATTGAAGCAATGAAGAAAATTGGGTTGGAAAAGGTTTTCACTGTTGCAGACAAACTCAAATATCAGCGCAGGAACTGCCCAATGCTCTCTCTTGAGAAGTTTGAAGCAATCGAAAACGACCCAGGCTATTCCTACGTTCAAGTGGACAACTACTATTTCGTTAAGGGCGCAAAGAGTTATACTTATGTCCGAATCATTGAAGACTTAAGCAAAATGCTCGATTTGAACATTTCTGTGATTTGCAAGAAACCTGAATGAGGATTCAAATAGAGGAGTATTAAAGCTGATAATAAAATGATTGAGAATAACAATATATCATGCCCGAGATGCAAGTCGCAGAATGTGCAGCTTGACGGAGACGTGTACCGCTGTATGGACTGTGGCTGCGAGTGGCGGCTCAAGGACTCACAAGCGTCCCAATCACTTACCATTAGGAACAGCACTGCCGAGTTCTTGATTTTCCAGGTACAAAGCCAAGCCGATGGCATTGAGGTGATGTATCGTGACGAAACGATTTGGTGCACACAAGAAGCAATGGCAGCATTATTTGGCAAAAGTCGTTCAACAATAACCGAGCATTTGCAGAATATCTTTAAGGATGGGGAATTGCAGTCTGAATCAGTATGTCGGAAATTCCGACGAACTGCCTCCGATGGCAAAGAATACAATACTCAATTCTATAATCTTGATGCCATTATATCTGTAGGTTATCGTGTCAATTCCACCCGTGCCACCCAATTCCGTCAGTGGGCAACGGCAGTATTGCGGCAGTTTGCCATACGAGGCTACGTGATTGACAAGAAACGCATGGAGAACGGTGCATTCCTCACGGTGGATTACTTCGAACATCTGCTTGCCGAAATTCGAGAGATACGCATGAGTGAGCGACGATTATACCAGAAAGTGACCGACCTCTATGCAACTGCCATTGATTATAATAGGGATGCACCAACGACAAGGCGATTCTTTGCTATGGTGCAGAACAAACTGCACTATGCGATACATGGCCACACCGCCGCCGAACTGATTGTGGAACGTGCCGATGCCGAGAAAGAGCACATGGGACTAACCACATGGGAAAATGCTCCCGCTGGGAAAATTGTCAAAACCGATGTCTCGATTGCAAAGAACTATCTGAAAGGTCAGGAACTGGAAAGTCTTGGTCGCATCGTGAACGCATTTCTCGACTTGGCCGAAGAGCGAGCCAAACGCCATATTCCCATGACCATGGAAGACTGGGCAGGCTATGTCGATAAGTTCTTGTCAATGGATGACCGCCCATTGCTGACCGACGGTGGCTCTGTATCTGCCGCAAATGCCAAACTATTTGCCGAAGCGGAATTTGAAAAATACCGCTTCGTTCAAGACCGACTTTTCAAGTCGGATTTTGACCAGGAGATAGAAGGCTTATTAGAAGATTAACAATCAGAGGTGATGAGGGTTCTGATAGAGGAATATCAGTACGATGTTGCGAGCGTAAAAGACGTTCTTCATGGCATAGACGCGCTCGAAAGCATTGAGGGTAAAGTCTCCATTCACTATGTAGGCTATTACTATAATACTCTGCTACGTGATTGCGTCTTTATTCTTCCTAAGGTGCTGCTGCGCGACGTGGATGGGCAGGAGCTCGCATTTGGCAAGTACCCGCCCGAAGACATCGCTAACCTTGATGTGAATAATCCTCTTGATAAGTCTGAACGCGATTTCATCTACAAATTTGCCGTGTGGATTTACCGCGCAATCTCAGTCTATAAAAACAGTAAAGGTTGCGACACGGGCATCATCTATCACACGCAAATCGCCCAGATGGGGCGCGGTCGCCGCCGGCTTAGCAACACTTACCTCGACATCCTGTTACAGTTGTTGCAGTTCAATCGCGACAACCAAGACTTCTTCTTCTTCATTCTGAAGAACCTGCATTCGGGCTTGAACAAAATAAACTGGACACGCACCATCAGCCGCGAAACGGCTATCGTGCAGGATAACAGTCCCATTTATCTCAATCCCATTAACAAGAAACGTCAGATCAACTTTGATGAGGAACTGCTTGTTATCTACTTCTCGATACTCAACCATATCAGCAAGTGCTATGGTTTCACAGCCGAAATCAACTGCAACTTTGAGTTGATACAAGGCAAACGCTTTGAGCACTACCTCAAAGGTTATGGTTTGACGCGGCTGCGACAAATCAAGTATAAATACTTCAGCGACAAAGCGCTGGAACTATGGAGGCTATGCTTCGCATTCTTCGATGAGTCGCGCCAAGTGTTTATCAATACAGCAAAAAAAGAATACCTGCTCGTCAAGAACTTCTACATCGTCTTTGAGGCCATCATAGACGAACTCATCGGTGACACTCCTTTGCCCGACGGCATGGACAAGAAGCAAGACGACGGCAAGATTGTCGACCACCTCTATACCGCCAAGAGTTTGATTGAGGGCGATACCGGCAATACTTACTACATTGGCGACAGCAAGTATTACAAGATGGGCCATGAGTTGGGCAAAGAGTCAATATACAAGCAATACACTTATGCCCGCAACGTCATCCAGTGGAACTTAGACCTGTTCAATGACCCGAATAGGCCAAACCCGAAAGTCAAGCTGCGTGACGACGTTACCGAGGGGTACAACATTATCCCCAACTTCTTTGTTTCGGCAAAGATGAACGAACAATTTGACTACACTAGCGACGACATTGAAAAGACCGACCGCCGTTTCAACCGCCATCGCCAAACGCATTTCAACAATCGCTTGTTCGACCGCGACACGCTGCTGTTGTTTCACTACGACGTTAATTTCCTATTTGTGCTTGCCCTCTACGCCCGTAACAACTCTGGGCAAAAGATGGCTTGGAAGACCAAAATGCGCGACCGCTTCCGCAAGGAAATTCAGGACTGGTTGCAAGACGATTATCAGTTCTATGCCATGCGAGCCCGTCAGGGCGTGAACGCCAAAGATTATTTTGAGAGCCACTTCCGTGACATTCTCGGAAAGGCCTTCACGCCGTACGTTGACGAAGAAATCTATTCGCTTGCACTTGACAAAGCGGATGAGCACGATAATCTTGCTCTGCTTGCAGAGTTGAGGAAATATTTCTTCGTAGAGAAGTGTAACCTCGGGGAAAACCCCGATGAGGTGTTGAGTGTAGCAACAGCCGGCAATCAAGCCATCGTCAGTCTCCCCAATAAAGACGGAGTTCTTATGGTGATGATGGAAAACTACGACACCAAATGTGACAATTTCCTCAGCAATGGGAAAATAGCCATTGGCATCAAATATACCCTTGATACAATGGAAATTGTTGAGAACCTCGGTAGCATCAGCTACATCCTATTTCACCATAGGAGTAGCGAGGGGCAGCACCTATTCCAAATCAAAGGCGACTGCGTCGTGAAGCCGGAAACAGAAGTCGAGGATAGCCGATACAAGAATGTGGAAACAACCCAAATGTATATAATCGCAGACATTGAGCCGACCGAACTTGACAGCTCGCAACTGCGCAGTAACGTAAAACCATTTACGCCTCAAACGCGCTACGACGCTCAATTCGCTAGGCTTGAAGAACTTTATTGGCAATATAAGAATAACAACGTATAGAGTTAATCGCTGTACAGGCAATCTGCAAAATAATCAATTGGCTATATCTACGTGATCTGCGTGAGATAATGCTGTCAGGTTGCATTTTTCATTTTTGGCCGTTGGCCTGCTGTTTGTTTTTCGTTGCCGGCAGGCTAACCCCTATTGTGCACAAGATGTAATTGTTCAGCCGGTATTGTTTGTTACTTCAAAAAAAAATACTACCTTTGCGGCAATTATAATCAACAATTTTCGCATGAGGGAGTAACTCCCAACGTTTGATTTATGGCACCCCGTCGTGAGACGTTGGTGCCATGTTTTTTTAGTCCCCCCAAAAGAGGGGGAGGCTCTGGAAGCCCCCCTCAATCCCCCCTAAAGAGGGGGAAGCTCAGAGTGGCAGAATATAGCACACAGATTATCACAGAAAAATTATTTCTGGCCGAAGGCCCTAAGATTTTCTAACAGATTTTTTTAGATTTCTCGCGAAGCGATTTAAAAGAATGCTGCCAGGCTGTGTTTTTGCACACAGATTTGGAAAGATTTCTTTTTTTGAAGACAACACGGGCAACGAGGACAATCAGCTTGGACTTGTCTATATCAATGAATTGTCCGTATTGTTCGTATTGTCTTCTAAACCAAAAAATCAGTGTAAATCTGTGATGATCTGTGTGAGACTTTGCTGCCAGGCTGAGTTTTGCACACAGATTTACACAGATTAAAAAAATAATAATATTCTGTGTATTCAGTGTATTCTGTGTGAGAATCATCTGCTCAATCTGCGTGAGATAAGGGGGCGAGGTAGCGGTCGAGGAGCTGCAGGGGGTGGACAGCGTGGATGCCGGTGCCGTCGAGGATCTGCTGGCGGCACGAGGTGCCCGGGGCAGCGACGTAGGCGGGATGGCCATGGGTCTGCGACATGGCCTGGCGCACAGCGGGGAACAGCACCATCTCGCCGATGGCCAGCGAGGTCTGGTAGTGCTCGCGCTCGTAGCCGAACGAGCCTGCCATGCCACAACAGCCGCTGGCAATGACGTGGACACGCGCGCCCGACAGCAGCCCCAGGGCCTGCACCGTGGGGCCGATGCCCACCAGCGCCTTCTGGTGGCAGTGGCCATGCAACCAGATGTCCATCTCGTCGGCCGAGAAGTCGGCGGCGCTGATGCGTCCGGCCTGCATCTCGCGCACGATGAACTCGTCGTAGAGCAGGCAGTGCTGCCCCAGCGCCTGGGCGGCGTGGCGGTCGGCAGGGGCGACAAGGTCGGGGTACTCGTCACGGAAGCTGAGGATGCAGCTGGGCTCGATGCCCACCAGCGGGTGGTCGGCGTCGATGAGGTCGCGCAGCAGCGCGAAGTTGCGGCGCGCATGGCGCTGCGCCAGCCGCAGGCACCCCTTGGAGATGGCGGCGCGGCCGCTCTCGACATGGCGCGGCACCTGGACATCGTAGCCCAGCCGCATGAGCAGGCGCGCCAGCGTCAGCCCCAGGTGCGACTCGTGGCGGTCGGTGAACTCGTCGGCGAGCAGATAGACGGTGCCCTTGCTGGCGGCGGGCGCGGGATGGCGCTGGCGCTCGTGGGCCACCAGCCACCGCATGGAGTGGCGGCTGAGCTGGGGCAGGGTGCGCTGGGGAGCGAACCCCACCACGCGCTTGACCAGCGAGGCGGTGGGGCGCCAGCGGGCCACAGCGTTGTAGACCGGGCGCAGCAGGGCGCCCAGGCCCTCGACCTGGGCCATGCGGGCCACGAGCCACGTGCGCAGCGGGGTGCCATGGCGGTCGTGCCAGTGCTGCAGCAGCTCGGCGCGCAGGCGGGTCATGTCGACGTTGGAGGGACACTCGCTGCGGCAGCCCTTGCAGGCGAGGCACTCGTCGAGCACCTGCTTGAGCTCGGCAATGTCGAGCACCTGGCCGCTGCCGCCGGGCGACAGGGCCTCGCTGTCCCAGCCGCGGGTGAGCAGCTCGCGTAGCACGTTGGCGCGGGCGCGGGTCGAACGGGTCTCGTCGCGGCTGACCTTGTAGGCCGGGCACATGGTGCCGCCCATGGCGCTGGACTTGCGGCAGTCGCCGGCGCCGTTGCATTGCTCGATGGAGCACATGAGCGCATGCACCTGGCTGCTGGCGCCCGTGGAGCCCTGGGTGGTGCAGTCGTCGAAGGCGCCCTTCCAGTTGAGGTAGGTGCCGTCGTGGCCCCACTCGCGCGCGATGGCATAGGTCTGCCCGACGTCGTAGCGCAGCATCGAGTCCATGGGCAGGGTGTCGACAATCTTGTGGAGGTTGAGCAGCCCGTCGGGGTCCCAGCACTGCTTGACCTGACGCATGAGCTGGTAGGTGGCCTCGCCATACTGCAGACGGATGAACTCGCCGCGCAGGCGGCCGTCGCCATGCTCGCCGCTGATGCTGCCGCGGTGCCGCTTGACGAGCAGGGTGGTGTCGTGGGCTATCTGGCGGAACAGGGCGCGGTCGTCGGCCGACTTGAGGTTGAGGATGGGGCGCAGGTGCAGCTCGCCGGTGCTGATGTGGCCATAGTAGACGCAGCGGGCGTCGAGGCGCTGCAGCAGCTGGCCGAAGTCGCGCATGTAGGCGGGCAGGCGTTGCGGAGCCACGGCGGTGTCCTCGATGACGCCGGTGGGCTTGGTGTCGCCCTTCATGCTGCTGAGCACGCCCAGACCGGCCTTGCGCAGGGCCCACACGCGCGACACGTCGGGGCCATAGACCCGCGTGCACAGCTCGACGAGCCCCGATGCCATGAGGTCGGCCTCGAGGGCATCGGCCATCTGGTCGAGGGTCTGGCGGCTGTCGGCGCGCAGCTCGGTGATGAGCAGCGCAGCGGGGTCGCCGGTGACGAAGAAGCGGTTGCGCTCTTGCTCGACGTTGCCCTTGCTCAGCTGGAGGATCTCGCCGTCCATGAGCTCGATGGCAGTGGGGTGGTGGCGCAGGGCCAGCAGATTGGCCTCGAAGCTGGCCTCGACGGTGTGGCAGTGGGCGCACACGACCATCATCTGGCTGGGAGGCAGGGGGTCTAGGCTGACCTTGATCTCGGTGACAATGGCCAGGGTGCCCTCGCTGCCGGTGAGCAGCTGGCACAGGTTGACGGTGCGCTCGGCCAGCGGCCTGGAGGTGTCGCGCAGCGGGGCAAGCACCTCGTCGAGGGCATAGCCGCAACTGCGGCGGCGCAGCTCGGGGTCGGGATAGGTGTCGTCGATGAGCTGCACGGTGGCGGGGTCGAGGGCCATGGTCAGCAGCTGGGCATAGATGCTCTGGGCAAGGGTGGGGTGGTGCTGGCGCTGCCAGAAGGCTGTGCCGAAGCGCTGCTCGAGCTGGCTCACGCTGTAGGTCTTGAAGGTCTCGACACTGCCGTCGGTGAGCACACCCACGGCCTCGAGCACGTGGTGGCGTGTGCTGCCGTAGACCAGCGAGTGGGTGCCGCAGGAGTTGTTGCCCATCATGCCGCCGATGCAGCAGCGGTTGCTGGTGGATGTCTCGGGGCTGAAGAACAGGCCGTAGGGCTTGAGGTGGGCGTTGAGCTCGTCGCGCACCACGCCGGGCTGGACACGGGCCCAGCGCTCGTGGGCGTTGACCTCGAGGATGCGGGTGAGGTGGCGGCTGACATCGGCCACGATGCCCGAACCCACGACCTGGCCTGCCACCGAGGTGCCGCCGGCGCGGGCAATGAGGTGGGTGTGGCGCTGGCGGGCCAGCGACAGCAGCTCGATGATGTCGTCGGTGTGCTGGGGGTAGGCAACGCCCAGTGGCACCTCGCGGTAGACCGAGCCGTCGGTCGAGTAGGCAATCTTGTGCAGACTGTCGGTATAGAGTTTGATTGACATGGTCAGTTGTGGTTGGAGCGACAAAGTTCCGAAAAAAATCCGACACGGGCAGCATTATTAATTAAGAATTAATAATTAAGAAACAGCCAGGCTGAGTTTTGCACACAGATTATCACAGATTTACACAGATTAAAAAATCTAGTTTCTAG
>DEKO01000024.1:0-219 GCA_002353885.1 Porphyromonadaceae bacterium UBA2720 | reverse complement strand
TTCTAGTTTTTAGTTCTTAGTTGCTAGTAGCTGCCTGGCTGCATAATCTCACGCAGATTAAGCAGATTGAGCAGATGATTTAGCACACAGATTATCACAGATTTTTTTGGTTTAGAAGACAATACGAACAATACGGACAATTCATTGATATAGACAAGTCCAAGCTGATTGTCAACATGAAAAACATTG
Source organism: Porphyromonadaceae bacterium UBA2720 (assembly GCA_002353885.1). Taxonomy (GTDB): domain Bacteria; phylum Bacteroidota; class Bacteroidia; order Bacteroidales; family Muribaculaceae; genus Sodaliphilus. The sequence continues at coordinate 30 of DEKO01000024.1, read as the reverse complement.
TCCTCGTTGTCCGTGTTGTCTTCAAAAAAA
>DEKO01000040.1:21200-22210 GCA_002353885.1 Porphyromonadaceae bacterium UBA2720 | reverse complement strand
CAACGCGCGCAGCAATCTGTGTGTCAAAATCAGTTAGGCTGCATGATACATTCTTCATTAGTCATAAACTCATATTACGGTAGGCTTCCTCGGCTTTCTTGACCGACCCGTGGAGCAGCAGCAGGCGACGTGCATCGTCGTAGGGCAGCCCCAGCGACTCGACGAGCCATCGCGTACCACGGTCGATGAGTTTCTGGTTGGTGAGCTGCATGTTGACCATCTTGTTGCCCTTGACACGCCCCATCTTGATCATCACACTGGTCGAGATCATGTTGCAGATGAGCTTCTGGCCGGTGCCACTCTTCATGCGCGAGCTGCCTGTGACATACTCCGGTCCGACAATCATTTCGATAGCAATCTGGGCCTCATGGCTCACTGGGGCATCGGGGTTGCTGGTGATGGCGGCAGTGAGGCAACCATGTGCTCGGGCATCACGCAGAGCACCGATGACATAGGGTGTGGTGCCCGATGCCGCGATGCCGATGACGGTGTCGCGCTCGTTGACGTTATGCTCCAGCAGGTCTTTCCAGCCCTGCTGGGTGTCGTCCTCGGCATTCTCGACTGCGTTGCGCAGCGCCGTGTCGCCACCGGCTATGAGGCCGATGATCCAACCTGGGTCCATGCCGAACGTGGGTGGTATCTCGCTGGCATCGAGCACTCCCAGACGACCTGATGTGCCTGCACCCATATAGAAGATGCGTCCGCCCTGCCGCATGCGCGGCACAATCTGTGTGACCAGTTCCTCAATCTGGGGGATGGCGCGTTGCACGGCATCGGCCACCTTGTGGTCTTCCTGGTTGATCTCGGTGAGCAACTCGTGCACCGACTTTTTCTCCAGGTCGTTGTATAGCGAGTCTTGCTCGCTGATTTTGACAAAAGCCATAATTCTTGGAAATTGGGAATAATTTGGAAACTTTCTAAAGTAGTAGTGTAGTAGTGTAGTAAAGTAGTGAAGCCGTTACATGATGGTGGCTGTTGTCCCCCTAGCCCCATCGGACGCAGCACGCTAC
>DEKO01000040.1:0-21122 GCA_002353885.1 Porphyromonadaceae bacterium UBA2720 | reverse complement strand
GTAGGGACGCGCCTTGGCACGTCCCGAAGCAACCCTCAGCCTGGCTGTTTCTAGTCTCACGCAGATTAAGCAGATTAAGCAGATTACTGCCTCGCTACTGAGTCTCACACAGATTTTCACAGATTCTCACAGATAATTATTTCTGGCCGTAGGCCCCAAGATTTTCAGAATAATTTTCTTGTCATTTCTTGCCCGCTAGGGCAATAAGCCCCGCTCAGCAGCTCTTTTTATCGCTTCGCGGTTAAGCAGATAAAAAAATCTTTCTAGATCTGTGATAATCTGTGTGCAAATCTCTGCCACACTGAGCTTCCCCCTCTTTAGGGAGGATTGAGGGGGGCTTCCTACTGCCTGGCAGCAACTAACAACTAAAAATTAGTTTGCGTGATACTTGATGAGTCCCTCCATGGGGTTCTTGATGATGCTGCCGATGGTGATGCCCAGAGGCTCAGCGGCCTCACGCAGCACGCGCTCGAACACATGTGCCACCGACCCCACAAAGTTGCAAGGCAGGTCTTGATAGCCCTTGTAGCTGGCCACGTTGCGAACAAAGAAGTCGGTCATCGAGCTCAATACCAGCTGGTATATCGACGGCTCGTCAATGTGCTTGGCCAGGAAGGGACCAAATTGCGCCAAGAAGCGGTTGGCCGCCGGCTGGCGATAGACCGCTGTGATGATCTTGTTGCGATCCAGGTCATACTCCTTGAGGAATTCATCACACAGCTGCTGGGGCAACTGCCGCTTGAGCACGTCGCCCACCAGGCGTTTGCCCAGCACGGCCCCGCTGCCCTCATCGCCCAGGATGTAGCCCAGGGGTGACACATTGTCGACCACCCGCTCGCCATCATAGTAGCACGAGTTGCTGCCCGTGCCCATGATGCAAGCGATGCCGGGCTGACGCTGACACAGTGCGCGTGCCGCTGCCAGCAGGTCGCTATCGACCTCGATGCGTGTGGCTGTGGGCAAGTTGGCCTTTAGGGCATTCACTACATTCTCCTTGATTTCGTCGCTGATGATGCCGGCACCATAGTAGAAGATTTCGTCCACCTGCTTGTAGCTAGCCAAGTGTGGCATCAGTTCGTCGTGGATACGCCCAGTCATCTCCTGCTGGGTGAGCATCAGAGCGTTCATACCGGTCGTGAAGATTTGCGCGACCTTCTCTTTTCCGTTGAGCAGGCACCAATCAATCTTGGTCGACCCGCAGTCAGCAATAAGTATCATAAGCGTTGTTGTTTTTTAATTTCTTGTTTTTTGTGTTCTGAGACAGCGTCTCGGAACACATTGACTTGATGCGACTTAATTCAGTGTTCTCAATTTTATATCTTGATGAAGATTTTCTTCTTGTAGAGAATATAGCCAAAACACCAGGTAATCAGGACGAAGGTGATGGCATAGAAACACGAGGCGGCCTCGGCAGTTGTGGTAACCGACTGCCAGAAGTCATAGATCATCGAGTGGATGGTGACAGGGTCGCCATCGGCAGTCTCGCCAAAACGCACAGCACCGAAGATGATGCTTAGCAGCGTGCCCACGAGGTAGCAGAACAGCGGGTTGACACCAAACGACTGGAAGAACCTGCACCAGCGCTTGTGCCCCTTGATGTCGATGAAATAGATGAGCATGCCCAGGATGCACGACGCCATGCCACAGGTGATGAGCACGTAGGAGCTGGTCCACACCTTCTTGCTGCACGGGATGCCATACTGCGCCAGCCAGCCCACAAGCACCATGATGCTGCCCCACAGCGCTGCCTTGCCCACGCGGATGTTGTTGTCGCGGATATCGACCAGCATCTTGCCCATCATCAGGCCGATGAGCACATGAGCGATGCACGGCAACGTGCTGAGGATGCCCTCAGGGTCAAGTGCCAACTTCTCGCCGAAGGCATGCTCGTGATACATATGGTCCTCGCCCAGCACGGCCAGGTCAATGCGACTAACAATGTTGTCGAGCGTGAAGTCGTAGCCGTTGCCCGTGCCCAGGATGATGGCATAGATGACCAAAATGGCCCCGATGATCCAAGGAATCCAGCGGGTGCGGCACAAGATGGCAATCATCGAGCCAAAGAAATAGACCAAGGCCAAGCGCTGGAACACGCCCAAAATGCGCAGGTCGCCAAACATGCGAACAAAGAAGTGACTGTCAGGGTCATACAAGCCACGTAGCCACATGCCGAACCACTGGACGGCCCAACCGATGAGAAACAGCACAATGGTGCGACGGCAAATCTTCCAGATGAGTGCCCCACTGGGACGGAAGTCAAACTTGCGTAGCGAGAAGTACATCGCCACACCCATGACGAACATGAAGAAGGGGAACACCAGGTCGGTGGGCGTGAGTCCTATCCACTCGGCATGGGCCAGTGGCTTGTAGAGGTGGCTCCACGAGCCAGGATTGTTGACCAGCAGCATGCCGGCGATGGTGATGCCTCGCAAGATGTCGACTGCGAGGAGTCGGTTGTTGTCTTTCTTTTTCATCATTCTATTGGTGTTGTCCAAGACTGAGTCTCGGAGTACAACGACTTGTTCTATCAAACTATCGGGTGACCTCGTCGATGAGGTAAACGAGCGACTGGTAGGGGATGCCGCTGTGCGTTGTCAGACCTATCTCGCAGGTGCGACTGTTGCTGAAGCCGCGCCGCGCACCCGACTCCTTGACTGCCTGGCGCAAATGGCGCAGAGCGTAGGCATTGAGTTCGGGCTGTGAGAAGCCCTTGTCGCCAGCAAAACCACAACACCCCACCCCATCGGGCACGACCACATGGGTCGAGCAGCGTTGCGCCAAATCTAGCACCTTGCCGTCGATGCCCATCAGTCGTGTTGAGCACGTCAAGTGCAGCATCACCGGCTCGTCGACGGGCCTGAAATTGAGCGAGTCGGCCACATGGTCGTGGATAAACTCCATCAACTCCATCGGCTTGATGGGCTTCATGAGCGTACGCATGCGATGCAGACATGGACTTTGGTCACACACGATGGGCCATAGCCCTCCCTCTGATGCCTCAAACAGCTCGGCCTCAAGGTCCCAAAGTTTGCGGTTGGCCACATCAGGCATTCCCTTACTTTCCCATATCATGCCACAACACAGGCTCTTCATGTTCTTGGGGAAGATGACCTCCCACCCAGCACGTTGCAGAAAACTCACCACGGTGTCGACCAGGTCATGTTCAACTCCCTGTGCGCGTCCCATGGTCTGGTTGAGGCAGCTAGGGAAGTAGACGACTTTTTTGGAATCGTCCACCCCATTGCACACGCGTGTGGCACTTGAAGCCGCATGCTTGGTTCCCGCTCCCCTTCGTGGCTTGGGCAACGCGGGGGTCCATAGCGGTAAACCAATGCAGTGCAAGGCCTTGCCCATGGCAGTCACGCCCTTGTCGCCCAGCACAGTGTGAGCAGCATCGGCAACATAGAGCAGCGATCGCACGCCAGCCTTAACACCGGCAAAGTGGTCGGCACAGAATGCCCCCACCCCGTGTGCCATGGTCCCGGGACCATGCTTGGCACCACGCAGGTCATGAGTCAGGTCGCCCACATTAATTTTCATTGGGCATGACGTGCTGCACAACCCATCGGCAGCACATGTCTGCTCGCCATAGTAGCGATACTGCCGCTCTAGCCTAGCCAGCCGCTCAGGATCTTGTCCTGTGGCCCGCAAGCGCGTGATCTCGCGTTGCACGATGATGCGCTGGCGGCTCGACAGAGTGAATCCGCTGCTCACGCAGTTCACCTCACAGAAGCCGCACTCGATGCAGCGGTCCACATGGTCGTTGATAAGCGGCATGGGCTTGATGTCGCGCGTGAAACTCTCAGGGTCCTCATTGAAGATGACACCAGGGTTGAGTATGCCATCGGGGTCAAAGATGCGCTTGACCTGGCACATGATATCGTAGGCCTTGTCGCCCCACTCCCGTCGCACAAACGGCGCCATGTTGCGGCCTGTGCCGTGCTCGGCCTTGAGCGAGCCATCATACTTGTCGACCACGAGATGCACCACCTGCTCCATGAGGTTGCGGTAGCGCGCCACCTCTTGTTCAGTGTCGAAGGCCTGCGAGATAACGAAGTGATAGTTGCCCTCCAGGGCATGGCCATAGATGCAACTGTTCTCATATCCATTGTCCTTGAGCATCTGGGCCAAGTCGACTGTGGCATCGGGCAGGTCTTCGATGTGGAAAGCCACATCCTCGATGAGCACCGTCGTGCCCAAGGGCCGCATGCCGCCCACACTGGGGAATATGCCTGAGCGAATGGCCCAATACTTGCCATACTCCTTGGGATCGCTGGTGAACCGCGCCGACACAAAGAGGGGATAAGACTCCAAGATGCGATTAATCTCAGATATGTTTCGCTCCAGTTCGGCTGGTGTGTCGGCAAAGGTCTGCACCAGCACGGCCGTCAATCCATCGCCAGTGGTGTCGTTGACACTGGCCAGCGACACAGCGTCGAGCAACTCGGCGCAATGCACCGGACCACGCTTCATCGCCACCACTGCCTCACAGGCCGTACGCATCTGCTCGAAGTAGAGCATCGCGCTGGCACGGAAGGGCGACAAGTGGCCGGTAGCCATGGTAAACTGGCTGGCAAAACCCAGCGTGCCCTCGCTGCCCACCATCAGGTGGGTGATGATGTCGAACGGGTCGGTGAAGCGGACGAAGGGTGCAATGTTCAGTCCCGTGACGTTCTTGATCGAATACTTGCGACGGATGCGCTCAACCAACTCGTTATCGGCCATCACACGGTCGCGCAACTGCTCAATGTCGCGCACAAACTGAGGGTGCGACTGCCTGAACTGCTGGCGACTGGCCTCGTCGCCCGTGTCGAGGATGGTGCCATCGGCCAGCACGATGCGCATCGATCGCAACACGCGGTCGCTGTTGGCATGCGTGCCGCAACTCATGCCCGAGGCATTGTTGATGACGATGCCGCCCACCATGGCCGAGTTCTTCGAGGCAGGATCGGGCGTAAAAGTGCGTCCCAACGGAGCCAAAATCTCATCGACCTTATGCCCCACCAAACCAGGTTGAAGGGTAATGGTCGTGGCATCATCCGAGATGCTGTACTGTTCCCAATGCTTACCGGCAACAATCAGGATGCTGTCGGTCACTGTCTGGCCGCTAAGGCTGGTACCCGCTGCACGGAAGGTGACGGGCAGACACATCTCGTGGGCGATGGCCAGCAGGCGGCTCACCTCCTGCTCATCACGGCTGCGCACCACCACCTGTGGCACATGGCGGTAGAATCCGGCATCGGTTCCCCACGCCAGACAGCGCAAGTCGTCGGTGTAGATGCGGTCGCTGGAGATAAACTCGGCAATGCGCTGCACATATTGTTTATACTCTTGTTTCATATTCACCGTGATTCTCTAGCCCTAGATTGTCTAGAGTTTCTAGACTAGTTATACAGATAGTACTTGGACGAGCGCTGCTTGAAGGACGCTGTGTCCTTGTTGAAATAGTCGATGATGTCGGCCACCTGATAACGCTTGCAGAAGCGTTCGCGGATTTCCTTGGTGCCGCACACCTTGTCGAACATGTTGTAGCGCTTGGTGTTCTGCTCAAAAAGCTGCTTGTCGGGATACATCTCGTGGATGACCTGCAAGAAGTAGAACTGTGTGAGCACCAAGTTGGCCTTGTCGAGGTCGGTGATGTAGGTCTGCACGCCATGCACCTCTTGCAGCGACTTGTCGACCGCCACACTCAAGGCAAAGAATGGCTTATAGTTGATGGGCCGGAACCGCATGCCCGGCAGGTTGAGGGCGTTCATGCGCTCGGCTAACGCATCGGCATCGATCCACGAGGCGGCAAAGCACTCAAAGGGCAGGGTATAGCCGATGCCGGTGTTGAAGATATAGAGCTCGCCCAGGATGCCGCTCACGGGGTAGAAAAAGGCATTCTCTGGTGCGGGAATCTGCGGCGACGGAGCCACCCACGGCATGCCTGTGTCGCGGAACTTCATGTCGCGCGTCCAGCCCTCCATGGGGATGACGGTGAGCTTGGCCTTGCCCTTGATCATGCCCTCGCCGTTGAGGAACTGAGCCAGCTCGCCGGGTGTGAGGCCATAGAGGTAAGGAATGGCATACTTGCTGACAAACGAGAAGTAACCCGGCTCGACCAGGTTGCCCTCCACCTTGTTTCCACCCAACGGATTGGGACGGTCGAGCACCATGAACTCCTTGCCGTGCTCGGCACAGGCTTCCATGCACACGCCCATGGTGGCATAGAAGGTGTAGCTGCGGCAGCCAATGTCCTGGATGTCATAGACCAGCACATCGATGTCTCGCAACATCTCAGCCGTGGGCTTGTGAGTCTTGCCGTAGAGCGAATACATCTTCACACCCGTCTTGGGGTCGACCTCGTCGCCCACGGCATCGCCGGCATGAGCGTTGCCACGCACACCATGCTCGGGTCCATAGAGGGCCACCAGTTTGACACCCGGTGCCTCGTTGAGTATGTCGACCGTGCTCTTGAGGTTGTTGTCGATGCCACTGGGATTGGTCACCAGTCCCACGCGCTTGCCTTGCAGCTGCTTGAAGCCGCCGTCGCGCAGCACCTCGATGCCGGGCTTGACCACGGCACCCATCGTCAGGGCACACACAAGCCCCAAACAGATTGTCAGAATAGTTCTCTTCATATCGCTAATCTTTCTAAATCGATTGTTTCGCCTTTTCGGCCCATCGCCACCAGCTGGTGCGTGTCATCCTTGATGCAAAAGATGCGCCAGCGGTCAACGATGGGCATATATAGTTGTCTCAAGTTGCGCAGCCCGGCATGATAGTGGCGGGTCACCACCTCGTCAGGCACATATCGTCCACCTTGGCTCACACGCTGCGACACACGGTCGATGGCGGCTTGTGGCGAGGGCAGATGGAAGAACAACAGGCTCACGTCGTAGCCTTGTTGCCGGGCTTGCATCACAGTGCGGCTGAAGCATCGTGGCGCCAGTGTGGTCTCGAGGGCAAATGTCTCACCCTGGTCCAACAGCAGGCCGATGCGCTCGATCATCATCCTGGCGGCACGAGCGAAAGCCTGCTCAGGCGCTTGCGGCGACAGGCTGTAAGCGATGTCATCATCGCTCACCCAGTGGCTGCACTGCAGGTCGTCGAGCAACGACTGCCTTGCCGCCGTGGTCTTGCCAGCGCCGTTGCACCCGGCAATGATATATAACCGCCTGCCTGTCATGCTTACTTGTGACCGTAGTCGGGGTCAATCTTGCGGTCGGCAAGGTAGGTGACTATCAGTGTGGCAATACAGCAGACGATCACCATCCAGAAGAAGTTGGCATAGCCCAGAGCCTCCTGGATGTAGCCCGCAAACATGCCCGGAATCATCATGCTCAGTGCCATAAAGGCTGTGCAAATGGCATAGTGAGATGTCTTGAACTCGCCCTCGCTGAAGTAAATCATATACAACATATAGGCCGTGAAACCGAAACCATAGCCAAACTGCTCGATGGCAATGGCGACACTGATGCTCACCAGGTTGGTGGGCAAAAGCTCAGCCAGATAGCAGAAGGTGAGGCATGGCAGAGTCATACATGCCGCCATCACCCACAGAGACTTCTTCAAACCGACCTTTGAGGCATAGATTCCGCCCAAGATGCCACCGATGGTGAGGAACAGCACACCGATGGTGCCATAGGCCAAACCAACGTTCTCGGTCGACAGGCCCAAGCCGCCAGCCTCACGACCAGCCACCAAGAAGGGGGTGCACATCTTGATGAGGAATGCCTCGGGCAAGCGGTAGAGCAGCATGAAAGCAATGGCAAGCCACAGGCCGGGTTTCTTGAAGAATGTTGCGAACGACTGACCAAACTCGCGCACAATCTGTGCCGCCGATGCTTTCTCGCCCTCGATGTGCGACTTGTCAGTCGCCGGGCGGGGCACGGCAAAGGTGTGGTATAACGTGACCAAGCAGAAGATGACCGCCGACACGCCCATGGTCACCTGCCACGAGAGCGGGATATTACTGTATTTGGTCTCAATGGCACCGGCAATATAGACCAGCACACCCTGACCGAAGATGGACGACAGACGGTAGAACGTGGAACGGATGCCCACAAAGGCTGCCTGGTTTTTCTGGGTCAAGGCAAGCATATAAAATCCGTCGGCGGCAATGTCGTGTGTGGCACTGGCAAAAGCAGTAATGACAAACAGCATCAACGTGACATAGAACATGCTGATGGGTGTCTGACCACTGGCAATGACATCAGGTGCAGGCTTGGGCATGGCCAACGTGAGCAACACAAATGCCACCGACATGATGATTTGCATGGCAATGACCCACCACCGCTTGGTCTTGATGATGTCGACAAACGGGCTCCAAAATGGCTTGATGGTCCAAGGCAGATAGAGCAGACTGGTGAACAGCGCCATCTGGCCGTTGGGTACACCCATCTTGGCCAGCATCAGCACCGAGATATTGTTGACGATGAAGTAAGGGATACCCTCGGCAAAGTAGAGCGTCGGTATCCACAGCCATGGGTTGCGTGTCGTGACCTTCGGAGTCACCGATTTATTCTCTTCCATAATGTGCGTTTTAATACTGTTTCTCAATGTTGGCTCCGACGAAGTAGTGGAGCAGAATTTGCTTGTAGTCATAGCCCTTGGCACCCATCACGGCCGCACCAATCTGGCACAACCCCACACCATGGCCCCACCCTGCGCCACGCAGCACAAACTTAGCTGGATAGCCATCGGCATCAATGTCGTGACGCTCAACGATAAAGGCCGAACTGTAGAGGGCGGTCTCGCTCAGGGCATAGCGGATGGCCAACTCCTTGCCGATGACCTGGCTGCGCTTTTCGCCCACAATGCGCATCTTGTAGAGGCGGCCACTGGTGCCACGCGCCACAGGCTGCAGGTCACGGATGCGACCATAGTCCACACCCGTGCGACGGGCAATGAGGTCGGCCAGCTGCTGTTGCGTATACTCGACGCGCCAGCGGTAGAAGTCGGTGGTCTCTTGGTCATAGTCGTTGAGCACCTGGCTCAGTATCTCAGGGTCGTGCGTGTTGCAGAATGCCGCAGGACTGGACAGAATCCACTCGGCAGCATTGTCCTCGCGCGTCAGGTCGGGGAAGTCTTGTTCGTTCTCGCCGTCACGTCGCACCTCCAGGTAGTCGTAATGGTGGTCCTGCCAGCAGTTTTCAAACTCCTCGAGCACGCCGCCGCACGACTTGCTGAAGCGTGCGTCGCACAACTGTCCGCCATGCATGAGCACCTCACCCCATGTCTGGGCGATGGCATGTTCAACGGCAGGTGTCGAGGCGCGCGTGATGCCCTGGTAGCGTTGACAGTGGTCGTCGGCACACACGTCATAGTTGACATGGTCGTCGCGGTCCCACCAACGGATGTTCTCCTCGGCCTCACCACTGCCCAGCGAGGGTTGCAAGTCGCTCATCACCGAGTCGGCCTTGCCGGTTTCGGCAGGTTTGTGCTGGATTTGCGCCAGTAGCCAGCTGCGTGAGATCACGGCATGGGCCTTGAGCAGCTCAAGCGAGGCCTTAGCACTCATCTCGCTGCTGATGACGCTAGTCAAGTAATCCTCAACGGGCACCACATTGATGGCCGTGATTTTACCATTCTCAACGATGAACTTGAGAGTACCTTTGAAGGTCTGCTCCTCCTTGCGGCGCCAGTGGAAACTCACACCGATGGTCACCCCCCTGAGTGTGAATGAACATGATTGGTAATCTATGGGCTCAAAGAGCAGTTTGTCATAGCTTGCACCATTGCAAGCCACCTTGCCGTCGCTACACGACACCGACTGCACACCGGTGCATTCATTGCCGTTCACACGGTAACAGCCATTCAGAACGAACTCAACCGAGGATTCGTTCATGATGCCGACACTCACTGTGGGTTGTTGCTTTTCCATATTCGTTCAGTTAAGTAGTTAATCCGTTTCAGGTATTGCCAACTCCGACTCCCCTCCTAGGAGGAAAGCAGGTTGCCATATTTGTTATGCCATCATTCATTCGTTTCAAGTCTGATAGAAATGGTCGATGATGCGCACCAGGGTAGCATTGTCAACGCAGACTTCATCGTAGATGTGCTGAATCTGCCCCGCATTGAGCGTGTCGTAATCGCGCCGGCTGGCGCAAGTCCACACGCCACCCAGATCGACTGCCGCCGGACTGAGCAGCAACTGCCCCTCACCCTCACCATAACAATCGGGCCGATGTTTGCGGCGCGGAAACACCACCACGTTATGATAGTCACCATCGTGCCAGCACAGGATGTTCTGCATCGGCTCGACCGATTCGCCTGTGGCCTGCATCATCGCCAACTGTAGCCGCGCCAGATAGAATCCAGCCAGCGCCTTGCGCTCACAGCGGATAAAGAACAACGGCCGACCAAGACGCTGAGTCATGCCAATGAAGCCATCACTGGCCGCCTCCAGCCGCTCGTCATCAGGCCATAGCCCAGGGTCTAGCACCTCGTCGCACAGGGGCATGAATCCCTGGCATCCTGCCTGAAAGTGCATGTGATCAGGAGCCGAAGCACCGGCCCTCGGACCATTATAGAACAGCACCCAGCTAGGCAATTCCTCGGCCAGTTGCAACAAATCGTCGATACGGCGGGGCAATAGCCGCTGTGCGGTATGCTCAAGCGAAGCAATGGTCAGATGTTCGGGGAAGATGGGATAAGGGTTGACCTGAATCTTATAGCGACCGCCCCACTCCACAGTCTCCTGCTCGGCAGGCTGATGCTCGCGGCACAAGAAGCAGGGGCGCTGGCTCAGCGACACAGCATCGACCCGGGCGGCACTCGAGCGGCGCCGCTCCGGGTTATACTGCAAGATGACCTCGCTGTGATCCAGCGACAGGCTACGCAGGTCCAGCCGCTCGAGCGCAGCATAATTGTCGCGCACCAGCGGCCATTGGCACAGCTGTCGCTCGATGAGTTCATCGACCTGCTCGGAAAGTTTCATTGACAACCTTGTTCTTCTAGAAACACCTGATTATCTATAGATTCTAAATCTTCTAGAGCCTCTAGGCTAGCCCTTTTTGTTCATCTTGATGCGTGCCTGCAACTCCCAAGTGCGGATGCGGTCCTTGTAGAGGTTGTTGCGGTTCATCTTCTCGACATCGAGGCTGGCGTCACTGTTGTCGTCCCAGCGGCGACACAGATAGACCGGCTCATAGACACGCCCAATCTGATAGATGCGCGAGATGTTCAGGCCCAGTGCATAGTCCTCGCCATAGCTCGTGTTGGGTATCTTGACTGCACGTAGCACTGGGGTGTAGAAAGCGCGCGGTGCTCCCAAGCCATTGATGCGCAGTGCGTTGTTGCGGCCGTTCTCTGGTGTCCACTCCTTGTGGTCGATCACGCCCGGTGGAATGGGGTTGCAGTCGATGTCGGTCATCAGATAGGTGCCAACGACCATCGCCACATTCTGCTCGTAGAAGGCGTTGACCATGGTCTGCAGCGTGTTCTCGTCCTTGTACATGTCATCACTGTCGAGCTGCACAATGAATTTGCCGGCCTTCTCGTGGTGTGCCGCCAGGTTCCAGTAGCCGCCGATGCCCATGTCATAGTAGTCGGCAATGATATGGATCAGACGCGGGTCGTCATACTCGGCTATGGCCTCGCGTGTGCCATCGGTCGAGAAGTTGTCCACCACCATGAGGTTGAACTTGAAGGTTGTCTTCTGCTTCAGCACACTGTCGATGGCGTCACGGATGGTGCGGATGCGGTTGCGCACGGGAATCATCACCGTAGCCTCGACAGGAAATTCGTCCTGATTGAACTCGATGTGACGGAAGTTAGGCTTGCCGTCGACCTCAGGTGCGAGATAGCCACCGACCTCCTTGAGATGTTCGGTGCAAGCTGCCTCCATCTCGATCTGCCGGCCACGGTTGCGTGGGTCAACATAGTCAAAGATTTTCTCCCCGCTCTTGCGAGTATCGAGTTCGACATCACTATAAAGATATTCATTGATGTGGCAGATGTCGGCAAACTGCGACAGCTTCAGGCGCAGGTCGTAGAGACCGGCATGCTCATAGTCAGCCTTCATGGCTTGTGCGGCTTTCTGCAGGCAGCAACCGCAGAACAACAGCACCGAGCCGAAGTCGAAGTCGTCGCGCAGCGAGCCCATCTGGTAGTCAATCACCGGTGCCTTGACAGCGCCCTTGTCGGTGACATTGTAGTGGTCGGCATAGAGCATGCCCGCACCACTGTCATCGGCCAGCTTGACAAAGCGCTCGACGGCAAACGGGGCGAACTTGAGGGTATTGTACTTGGTGTAAATCAACGCATAGTCGCTCTGCACATGTCCGGCAATGACGCGCATGGTCTCGCTGCTGGTCAAGTTCTTGACCTTGAGCACATGGCACCCCTCGACGGGAGCCTCGGCATTGTCGCCAGCCAGCAGATAGATGTTAGCCACCAGGCCTTCGGCCTTCAGGTTCGCGATTGTTTGCCCAGCCTGCTCGGCATTGACAAACGGGATAAAGCAATCAATTCTTTTCATATTTTATTTAATGATTATTTTCTAGATGCTCAAGATGTTCTAGAAATACTAGACTATCTAGACTATTTATTGAAAAAGTTGAGGACAGACTGCATCAAGTGGTTGCGTTGAGCGGCGTCGGTCATCACCTCGAACGGGAATCCCATGACCACCGTGCGATAGTCGCCTCGGTCGCTGACCACGCCTGCAGGGATGTTGTTCTCGCTATAACGCATGAAGGTGTAACCGCGGCTGTCGCTGGCCTTGATGGCATCAGGCGATTCGACAGCATAGAGCTTGTCGTTGAGTTGGTTGCAGAACTTGAATGTGTCGCCATCGGTGAGCATGTTGCCAGGTGTGGGCACGGTATAGGCCTCACCACGCAGTGTGGCCGATCGGTCGACCCACTGGAAGCCGAGCACATTCTGTGCAAAGGCAGTCTCGGCTTGGTTGACCTGCTCCTTGTCCCAGATGTCGGTACCCACATAGGCACCACTCACCAGCACCGATCCACCACGCTGGGTGAACGAGCGCACAGCATCCATCAGCTCGGGAGTGAAGGCCTTGAAACGCGAAGGCTTGGCACCACGTCCGGTGGGAATCTCCTTCTGTTTGCCCAAGATAAGGTCGAGCACCCTGTAGTCACTGAGTGACACTTGACCCGTCTCAACGGCCTGCACGCTACTCGAGACAAACGAGTAGCCGGCCTGCATGATGGCTTCGCCGTGGACAGCAGGATAGTCAAATGTGTTGCCGGCAATGACCTCGGTCTCATGGTTGCTGCGGCAGGCTCCGAAGCCTGGTGCATCATCGTCACGCCAGTCAAGATGACGACGGAACTCGTGTTGCGAGCCCAGGTAGTTGATTTGCTGCATATAGGGCACACCATGGTCCTTCTCGTCGTAGAAGCCTGCAATCTTGTCACCCTCGAACCAGTCGGGACCGCTCACGCGGGTGAAGCCATTGACCACCATGACGGTGCCCTTGCTATTGGGCGCAATGCCCAGCGACAAGGTCTCGCTGGAGAAGCTGCGCCCGCCATCGTTCATGGCAATGACCTTGTAGGAGTGAATCTTGTTGTCGTTGACACGAGCCAGATATTGCGGATCGGGCGTGACAGCCACCTCCTTGAATCCGCCATCGCGTCCCACCTGCTCAAGCACCACATACTGCTTGGGATCGGCATTGGCCGAGAGTTCATCCTTGGTAGGCTCCCAAGTGAGCAAGAATGTGCCAGGCGACGACGCCTCGCTGATGGCCAACGAGTGTACCGGCAGGGGCTGCACCACATAGTCACGGTGGTCACGTTTGGCAATGAACTTGAGTATGCCCTTGTAGATAGCACGGCTCACGTCGAAGCGGAACATCGGGTCCAGGCCATACTTCATGTCAGCAAAATTCTGATGCGAGAGCAGTTCCATGAGCAGAGCAGGCACCTCGGGCACACGAGCCTCGTAGTAGGACTTGTCCCACATGCCACGGCGAGTCCAGTTGGGCTCCCACTTGGCTCGGATGTCACCCACCACCTCGGTCGAGACGATGTCGGCAAACTGTCGCGATAGCTCGCGCGGTGTGCCGTTCTCATACTTGCCGAAGCGTTTGCCGTCTTTGGTAGTGCAATAGATGAGCAGCGTGCCGATGATGTCATCGTTGGGCGTGGTGCCGGCATCGGTGTGCAGGCAGAATGACACATCGACGGGGATGTTCAGGCCCGGCTTCTTGGGCAGCACACTGCTGCCGCCGGCCAAGTAGTTGACCCACTCGCCACGGCTGCGGTAGTCGTCGACATAGTCGTTGATGCCGTCGCTGGTCGAGTAGACCTGATGCGGGAAACCAGCCCACTGCAGATAGTAGCGTGATCCGATGTGGAACCAGGGATGGTCGCCACTGCCCACATACTTGTATTCCATGTCTTCACGACCCAAATATTTTTCATCCTTGTTCTTGGCTGCGATGGCTTTGTTCTCCTCGGTGGGCAATGCCACACGTCGCACGATGTTGCCCTTGCCGCCGCCCACGCGGATGGCGTCGGCTGTGATGATACCATCCTTGTCGTCGCTGCAGTTTGACAGCACAACCAAGTCTTTGTTCATGCCCTTGGCCAATTGGAACGAGCCCAGATAGACCCACACGCCGCCACCCATGGTCTGGTCGACCTTGAAGGTGCGCGTGCCATCCAGGGAATTGACCGTGTACTGAGCGTCCTTGACGCTCTTGGGGAGGGTCTTGTAGCTGATGTAGAGGGCAAATGTGCCTGCCTCGGGCATGTCGACGCTCCACGAGGCAGTCGAGACCTTCTTCTTGTCCTTGGTGGCCTTGACCTGGCGGAAGGTGCCCTCGTCAAAGGGGTTCTCAAAGTCCTTATAGGTAGCCCGAGCGAATGAGAATCCGGTTCCTTGACCGGCTTCCCACTTCTGCTTGCCATTGTGCTCGCTGTAGCCGGTCTGTGCCTGTCCGCCGTCGTTGTCGACCACTGCACCGAAGTTGTGGGTGTCGCGCTCGCGTGCGTCCCACACATACGCCCCCGCATTCTCAAGCATGGGCATGATGAACGGAATCATGTAGCTGTGGGTGTACATGTCCTCGACCGTCTGGAACATGCGGGCGCGCTGCCATTCCCAGCGGTTGAGCAGCGGCTCGAAGTACCAGCCGTGGCTGGGCCACACAGCCACGATGTTGCCGTCCAGAGCCTTCTTGTAGTGGCGGTGCTGGTCGACCTCGGTGATGAATGGCGTGTGGCTGCGCTTGTAGTCGGTGTCGAAGTCGGCGAAGTAGTTGTCGATGTCGTTGCCGGCGATGGTCAGGCGAACGTCTTGATCGGTGCCCAGGGCGCGCTTGATGTCCTCCTTCAGCTGCTCAATCGAGGCCTTGGTGAACGGCACATCGGCAAAATTCTCGCTCAAGTCCACCACCACTTCATCACCTTCATCAACCACAGCGTTGGCCTTGAGTTGTCCTATACCCATATTGGCGGGCAAGAATGCCCGCACCACCTGTTGCACACTGTTCACATGTGCCTCGTCGACAATCTCCTGTGCCTGCAGCACGCCACACCCCATTGCGGCGGCCAGTGCCAGTGCCATCAACTTGCGAGTTGTTTTGGTCATATCCATTGTCATATTCTTTAGATTCTTCTTTTCAATCTACAAAAATACAACAATCTCAACGAAACTAAAAAGTAAACACCTTATTTAATCAAAGATTTAAAGGTTATTTAATATTTAACTGCAAATTTTCAGATTTTTATCACAAATAAAATCAAAGATATGAGCAGACTGGACAGGGGTGGAGCGACAGCGCCCACCCCTGTGTTTAGGGTTTGAAGACAATATGGACAATCGAGACTTGTGGATGTGCCAACATGTCGTGCGTATCTAAGACACAACCTCGCGCTGCTCACTTCTTGCCGAGCATGATGTTGATGATGCCGTTGACATCAGTGATGTCGACGATGCCGTCACCACTGAAATCGGCCACGGCAGTGGGCTGAGCCTTGCCCAGCATGATGTTAATCACAGCATTGACATCGCTGATGTCAACACTGCCATCGCCATTAACATCGCCCTTGAGACCCTCGCCCGGGCCACCTTGCTCACCGGTGTAATAAACGGTGAAGTTGTCGACATAGACCGGAACCGTCTTACTGCTAGAGTTCTGAACGACACGAATCTGAACGGCTTGCTTGTTGGTCACAGGGACAAGCCAGTTGCAGGAAGTGCGTGTCAAGGCTGGTACCGAGATGTCGGTACTTCCCATGACATTCTTAGCCTTAGTCCAAGTCGCACCCTCGTCGAGTGAATAGGCCAGCCCCATCTTGGCCGTAATACTCGATGTGTTGTAGATGTCGTAACTCACCTCTTGAATGTTATAATAAATGGGTGCAGCCATTGAGAACAGGCTAGGATAGACCATCTCGACGGCTTTGGTGCCCGTGCAGTAGTCACTGCCCGGTTCCTTGACAAAACTCTTAACAAAATCCCATGTGGTGAACACACCCTCGACTCCCTTGGTAGGACTGGCAGTCATCACAGGCATGCCCTCGAAGGTTTCGACCAGCGACGACCAGATGTGATCGCCATTGTCAACGACATCAAAAGTGACGATGCCATTGGCCTCTCGGATGTTCACAATATTATACTTGTTCTGCATCTTGTCCCAAGTGCGCAGGCAGGGATAGGTGTCATTGGTGATGTGAGTGACACCCAACGTGCCAGGGAAGGGGTCACTGGCCGACTGCTCATACTCTGAATTGCCGGCACGCAACAGTTCCAGATAATTATGGCTAGGGTCGACATTGACTGTATTGTTATTCCAAACATTGACATCGGTCGAGTCAACACGCCAAATCAGCATGCCATGACCCGGCAAATACTGGTCCCAGCCGGCTTGCTGACGGTTCTCAAGCATGAACGTCTCGTGCGTGACCGGCGTGGTCAAGATATAGCCATGATTAGCCTCGTTGACCGCGCCCAACTGATAACTGCCGGTCTGACTGATCACCGACGCACTGCCAAAGCCCAGGGCATGGCGCTCAAAGATGCTATAACCCGCCGGCGTGATTGAGTAGTTCAAGTAGTTCCCGCCGGCCATGATATCCCATTCGCCGGGCGTCTGGCTCCCGCCTCCCGAACTGGCGTCATCTGTGTCGTAGTGGTCGGCCAGCCCCAGCACGTGGCTGAACTCATGACAGAAAGAGCCGATGCCGTCAATCATCGAATAACTGGAGTCATACAACAACTCGGTCGTACAAGCATAGTCACGCAAGTCTTTCCCGTCAAACTTAGCGGAGGTGTAAAAGCTGGAACGGTGGGGCCACAAATTGCCTGAATCATTGTGACTGGAGTTGGCTCCAGTGCCGGCGACCAGAAAAAACACCAAATCGATCTTACCGTTATTGTCGACATCATACTTGCTGAAGTCAACAGTAGGATTAATCTCATTCACCACATTCATAAAAATACTATAACTATTCGACCCAAAATCACAGGCCGGACGGTTGACCTTGACAGGGCCGACCACGTCAAACACCGGCTTGAAGATTCCCATTGAATTGTCTTCATAATAGTCTCGGACCGAGCCCGTACAATCGACCCATTCTTTCTCCAGAGACCAATCCGTCCCCTTGGGATGATGATAACCAGTAAACCCCTCGGTGTTAATCATATCGTCATAAAACGCAACAGGGTCTTCACTCAAAAACGCCACATCGCTAGGCTCGACGAGCACCACCAAACCTCGGAATTTGGCGTAATCGATAACACGTCGCGAGCCGAGCGCATCACGTTTTGCACGCAACACGCGCCCCCGATCACACTGCTCACGGCTGAACAGATTGCGAGGCAATTCGGCCAACAGACGCTGCTCTGCCACGGTGCGCTGCGCCTGGTCGTGCGCCACGACACCCGATGCAACAAGCACGCCGTCGCGCAGAGTCGCATACTCGTAAGCACCCTCGTCGGTGCGCACAACGGTGAATCCGTCGCTCGTGCGCACATAATTGAAATACTCATCACCCACGATCTGCAGGGTGACTCGACTGCCATCAGGCTGCTGCACGTGGTGCAAGCCCGGCCAGGCCGGCACGGCACCGGCCACACAGCAGCACATCAGTGCCACCAAAATCGACAAGATATAGGACTTGTTCATTGTACACTTAGTTTTTAGTTCTCTGCCTTTCTCAATGCATAATTACTGTCCTCGTTCGGCGGAATTGCTGCGCTCGCCTGGGCGGGGCCGGTCGGTCGCGATCACTTCGTGGTTCCCGCCCGTAAGGGTGGCTTAATCCCAGAATCTGATTTTTGACACATCCTCAGCTCGATAACGCCACCCTCATTATTATGAATCAATGGCCGCCCGTGTGATAGGTCACCAGGCCGGGCATCGAGTTGCGCACAATCTTCTGGATGTGGACGCCATAACGCGACGCCACATCGAGCAGGAGTTCGCTGTAGGTTGTGGCCACCGAGCCGACAAATGCCACAGGCAAGCGGTCATAGTCGGCATACTGGCACAAGTTGCGCTCAAAGAATCGCGAGAATTCGCGGTCGATGAGCGTCACCACGTAGTCGTGATCCAAGTGCTCGCTCAGGAAGAATGAGTAGTCGCGCAGGTTACGGTTGGCCGACGCATTGTTGTAGACAGCATCCATGATGTCGTCGGGCGTGACCTTGTTTTTGTCAAAGAACGCCTCAGCCAGTTCTCTTGGCGCCAATCCCTTGAGCACATCGCCCAGGAAGATGCGTCCCAGCGCCGAGCCACTTCCCTCGTCGCCCAAGATGAATCCCAACGGGCGCACGTTGCGCACAATGTCATGGCCGTCGTAGAGGCACGAGTTGCTGCCGGTGCCCAAGATGCACGCCAGTCCACGCTCATGCACCAGCAGTCCGCGAGCCGCCCCCAGCAAGTCGCTCATCACTGTGACAGGTGTCTTGAACTGCGCCACCAGCGACGACTCGACAATCTTGTTCTTCTCGGGATTAGAGCATCCAGCTCCGTAGAAGTAGACATGAGTCCAACGCCGCTTGAAGAACGCCTCGGGCAGCTCCAGCCTGATGCTGTGGCTGATCTCGCGACGCGATTGAAAGTAAGGGTTCAGACCCACGGTAAAGGCATGCTCAACCACCACACCATCATCGACCAGCGTCCACTCGGTGCGCGTGCTGCTGCTCTCGCCAATCACCGTCATATTGCGTGAAACAATCGTAGCCATGTTAACAAATCAAATCAGAGGTTAAATTTTCGACAATCCTGTTAAAAACTCAAATTTTTCGGCACAAATTTACAACGATTCTCTGACACATAACGCATATCTGGACATAAACCTAGCCTACAAATACAAGATTTAACTCATTTATACACTAATTAAGCTTCAAACTTTAGACGTTAGTTGGTAGACCGCGATGCTGGTAGACCGCGCTACGCGCTGGTGGTGGGTAGTCCACAGCCTGGCTGCGGACGTGTCGGAGGCGTGTCCCTACCGCCATCACGTGACGTCTTAACTCCATTTAACTACTTAACTCCTTAACTACTAAAAAATTACCTTTTGTCGAGGCGGACGGCACAGGGGTGCCGTCCCTACAGTCCCCCTAGCCCACTAAAGGGGGTGGAAGGTCAGCCAGGTTGTCATTGTGCATTGTGCATTGAGCATTGTGCATTGGTTTTAATAAGGTACGCGTTAAGGGACGGCAATTGCAGGTTAAACTTGTTAAAAAACTGAACACCCCAACCAAAATCACCCATACCTTTGCAGTGACTAAAAATCTACATCTAACAAACAAACATATAAACCAATTAAAACACAAGAGATTATGAGAAACATCCTACTCATGATGGCAACAACATTGTTGCCCATGTGCGCAATGGCACAACAAGAACACTCACTCACCGTCAACGTCGAAGCACCCGGCACACTGGCCAGCTACATCTCCGAGGACAGCCGTATGAACATCACCGCACTCACCATCAAGGGCAGCATCAACGGCACTGACCTGGGCCTGATCCGCACCATGGCCGGCAACGGCACCGACGGTTATGCCACCGAGGGCAAGCTCGAGTCACTGGACCTGTCGGGTGCCCGTCTGGTGCGTGGCGGCGATGTCTACTACAACGACCCGCAGGGCTACGACGCCTACTCGCAGACGTTTGACGACGTCATCTGCTCCAACTCGTTCTGGGAGTGCAAGAGTCTGGTCAGTGTCATCCTACCCGAGGGCATCACCCGCATCAGCGACGACGCCTTCTCGGTATGCACCAACCTCAAGAGCATCAACATTCCCTCGACAGTGACCAAGTTAGGCAGCGCGTTCTATCACTGCTTCAGCCTGGAGTCAATCACCATCCCCGAGGGCATCAAGAAGATTGACGACCTCACCTTCTCGACCTGCCGCTCGTTGCAGTCCATCACCATCCCCGAGTCGGTGACCGAGATTGGCGCCGCCGTGTTCCGCGACTGCGACGCACTGACCGAGGTGGTCATTCCCAACGCCGTGACTTCGATTGGCAACTACGCCTTCCAGTGGTGCGACAACCTGACCAACGTCACGCTGGGCGAGGGTCTGACCAGTCTGGCCGATGGCGTGTTCTATGGCTGCACCCAGATGGCCAGCATCACCGCACTCAACCCTACTCCCAGCTACTGCGGCACCGACGCTTTCGGTCAGATCGACAAGGAGGCTTGCATCCTCTATGTCCCAGCCGAATCGGTCGAGGCCTATAGCAACGCCAATGGCTACAAAGACTTCATGCACATCCAGCCCATCACCGCCAGCAGCATCGACAGCAACCTGGCCGGCGACAAGCATGAGGTGGCGCGCTACAGCATCGACGGCCGCCAGCTGAGCCAGCCCACACAGGGCATCAACATCGTGCGCTACAGCGACGGCACTACCACCAAAGTCGTGATTGAGTGAGCACAATACTGAGCTAGCTCAAGTATTGCCGGTCGCGAGCACTTCGTGATTGCTACATTTCTATCTCACGCAGATCACGCAGATTAGGCAGAAGTTTTATCACACTGAACACACAGAATTTTTTATTTTTCTGTGTGTTCAGTGTATTGTTGCGTGCGTTGCACTGGCCTCTCGGGCTCCCGCTCGGGTGCGAGCACTTCGTGGTTATCACGAATTTTCGAATTGTCGATTCATTTGCGTGATATCTGGCTATCACGTTTTTTTATCAA
>DEKO01000001.1:21981-22282 GCA_002353885.1 Porphyromonadaceae bacterium UBA2720 | reverse complement strand
AGCGGCGACTATGCCCTTGATGAGCTTTTTGAGTGGATTGACAAGATTGTGAACAATTGCCCAGATGGGGAATAAAGAGAATATCTTTTTTATCGAGAATGCCTCTAAAAAGCTCAAGTGGCTGCTTCTGAGCAGCATTCGATGTGCAGCGACGGGGAAAAGGTTGAAAAGAGTTTGCCTCAGTCCCTTTTGGGCCTTTTAGGTGATAGATCAGTAAAGAAACGCTGAAATTCAGATTTAATCATCTGGATTTCAGCGTTTCTTGTTGCTTGAGCGATAGACGGGATTCGAACCCGCGACC
>DEKO01000001.1:285-21962 GCA_002353885.1 Porphyromonadaceae bacterium UBA2720 | reverse complement strand
ATGCTCTACCAACTGAGCTACTATCGCAATTTATGAAAAGCCAGTCGGCTCTGGATTATGACACGCTGTTGTTCTCGATGCTGGCAATGCTGTCCGAGCCGTTGCTGTCGGTCTTAACCAGGATGCTGACTGAATCGCCTATCTCATAGGTGAAGTCAAGATCTGAAGGCAACTCAAAGTTGAGGGTGTCGCCATAGAACCTGAGGTTGATGTTGCTGCGCGAACCATCAACGATGATACCGCGGTACAATCGGTCGCCATTGACATCAATAGGCTCGTTGGCAGCCACCGAGTCACTATCCACACCATGGTTAGTGGTGGCCTCGTTCTTGCCATCATCGCAGGCGCCCAGTGCCAGTAGGGTGGCTACAGCGGCGGTGAGCAGATATTTGTAAGTCGTCTTCATTGTTTTGCGGTGCAAAGTTAGTGCTTTTTCTTTGATACTGCAAAATTTGTGCCAATTTTTTTCAGGGACTGGCGTCTGATTGTGTTACAGCATAAAAAAGCCGGCCCCGTGGCCGGCTTTTTTATAGGTTGTTAAAGATTGTGTGGTGATTACTCGCCACCCTTCTCCATCTGCTCCTTCAGGGCTGCCAGAGCGCTGATGTCGCCCAAAGTCGTCTTCTCGACGGTGGTGGCGGGCATAGCCTCCTCGGCTGCGGGCTTGCTGCCCTGCTGTGCCTTGCGAGCCTTGCGAGCCTCTGCCTTCTGCTCATCTTCGAAGATGCGGCTGTGCGACAGGATGATGCGCTTAGCGTCCTTGTTGAACTCGATGACCTTGAACTGCAGCTTCTCGTCCTTCTTGGCGGGAGTGCCGTCCTCTTTGACCAGGTGCTTGGGAGTGGCGAAGCCCTCAACTCCGTAGGGCTGCAGGTTGATCACGGCGCCCTTGTCGAGCATCTCGGTGATCACGCCCTCGTGCACGCTGCCAGTGGTGAAGATGGTCTCAAACACATCCCAAGGATTCTGCTCAAGCTGCTTGTGGCCCAAGCTCAAGCGGCGGTTGTCCTTGTCAATCTCAAGAACTTTCACCTCGATGGGAGCGCCAATCTGGGTGAACTCGCTGGGGTGTTTCACCTTCTTGGTCCACGACAGGTCGCTGATGTGGATCAGGCCGTCAACGCCCTCTTCCAGCTCAACAAACACGCCGAAGTTGGTGAAGTTGCGCACCTTGGCGGTGTGCTGCGAGCCAACGGGGTACTTGACCTCGATGTCCTCCCAAGGATCCTTCTTGAGCTGCTTGATGCCAAGCGACATCTTGCGCTCCTCGCGGTCCAGTGCCAGAATCTGTGCCTCGACAGTGTCGCCGACCTTCATGAAATCCTGAGCGCTGCGCAGGTGCTGCGACCACGACATCTCGCTCACGTGAATCAGACCCTCAACGCCGGGTGCGACCTCAACAAATGCTCCGTAGTCGTACATCACGACCACACGGCCAGTGACCTTGTCGCCAACCTTCAGGTTGGGATCGAGCTTGTCCCAGGGGTGCGGTTGCAGTTGCTTCAAGCCTAGGGCGATGCGCTTCTTCTCGTCATCAAAGTCAAGAATCACGACATTCAGCTTCTGCTCAGGCTCGACAATGTCTGCGGGGTTGTTGACGCGGCCCCACGACAGGTCGGTGATGTGAATCAGACCGTCCACGCCACCCAGGTCGATGAACACACCATAGCTGGTGATGTTCTTGACGGTGCCCTCGAGCACCTGGCCCTTCTCGAGCTTGGCGATGATTTCCTTCTTCTGCTGCTCGAGCTCGGCCTCGATGAGGGCCTTGTGCGACACGACAACGTTCTTGTACTCCTGGTTGATCTTGACCACCTTGAATTCCATGGTCTTGCCCACGAACACATCGTAGTCGCGGATGGGCTTGACGTCGATCTGGCTGCCGGGCAAGAATGCCTCGATGCCAAACACATCGACAATCATGCCACCCTTGGTGCGGCACTTGATGAAGCCCTTGATGACCTCGTCCTTCTCGAGTGCTTCGTTGACGCGCTCCCAGCTCTTGGCTGCGCGTGCCTTGCGGTGCGACAGGATGAGCTGACCCTTCTTGTCTTCCTGGTTCTCGACAAACACCTCGACGGTGTCGCCAACCTTCAGGTCAGGGTTGTAACGGAACTCGTTGTAGGGAATGATGCCGTCTGACTTAGCACCGATGTTAACCACGACCTCGCGCTTGTTGATCGAGATCACAGTACCTTCGGTCACTTCCTTGTCACGGAACGAGCCAAGGCTCTTGTCATAGGTTTTTTCCAGCTCCTCGTAGGACTTGTCACGTTGAGTCTCGCCTCTTTCGAAGGCTTCCCAATCGAAATCGGCGATTGGAGAATTCTTTAATTCTTCGCTCATTTAGTTTGTTTTGCTTCGCCAGCACACCATCGTGGTGTGGAGATGGCGGAGCATGCTTTAAGTGTTAATAAATCAGTTATTTCTCTCGATTTGTCACCATCAGGCGACAAATGCGGGTGCAAAGGTACAAACTTTTTTTGGCAATAGAGCGAATTTTGAGCTTTTTTTTGTCTAACTTCCTGTTTTTTATGGACTAGTGTGTCGAAAATAATCGGTTGAAATATTTTTTTTGTGGCGCTATTGCCGTTTATTGCTCAAAAATTAGTACTTTTGCAGCCGATAACAAACACGATTGAACAATGAAAGCAAAATTAGCATTATACAATGAGGTCGAGCAGCCCGTTGAACCCATCGATGAGCACAAGTTAGCTGTTGCCAGTGAGCGTCCCGAACCAGTCGACGTGCCCAAGCAGGGTCTGTATATCGTCGACTATAAGACTCTGGTCAAGCCTACGCTGATTGCCTTGACTATCTTTGTGGTCTGGGCGGTGGCTACATGGCTGTTGTGATGAGATTCCACTATTATATAATAAGGTGGAGTTGAGAAAATGACCAAAAATTGAACTTTTTTCAAAAAAAGTTGTTCAAAAATTTGGTCAGTCCGTCAGAAGGCAGTACCTTTGCATCGCATTTGAGAAAAGCATGGCTCCCTAGCTCAACTGAATAGAGCATCTGACTACGGATCAGAAGGTTGTGGGTTTGAATCCCGCGGGAGTCACAAAACAAGAAGAACCTAAAAAAGAAAGATTTCTTTCGGCTTTAGGTTCTTCTTGTTTTGTAAGGCTGGCAGGGATGGACGAAGTCAATCCCGCTGGATCACAAAAGAAAATCCTGAAATGGAAGTTTACTTTCGCTTTCGGGATTTTTTTGTTAGAATGGCTAGCATCAGCCTGCGGGAGATTGAATTTCGCGGGGTTGCAAAATAGAGGTGCGCAGCGCTTGATTTTTTCAAACAGTTGATTCTCATTGTATTTTGCTGTTTGTTTAAAGTCGTGACTGAAAGGTTTGTGGCAATCATGTATTGTGTATCACTTCGGAGTGCAAATATCGAGGGATTTCTTTAGCAAATGATTTTCCCGGTCGGATAGATACCGGTGGTTTTGGTTGAGGATTAAACAAGATTAGTTGATTAAGGATTGTAAGTATTTGCAATAAGAGTAGCTTTTTTGTAACTTTGCACTTCGATATTGTGGCAAAAGTCAATGTTTGTCATTCTTTTAGGAGCAAATTTTAAATTTAATCAGACGATATGAAGAAAAAGTTATTCATCATTGTTGCGGGTGTGATGACCGCGATGGCTGTCATTGCAGCAACAGTACAAACACTAAACGTGAGGCTGGGAGAGGTCATCTACCAGTATGCCACCGATCAGGTGGGGCGCATGGCTCTGTCCAGTAATGGAACAGTCGCCACTATTTTAAATAAGGTGTTCAACCTCAATGAGGTGGACGAGATGTATCTTGACGAGACACCAGTGACCGACAACATGGTCTATGTTACCTACAGCGGCACAACAGCACAGGTACGTGTGGCCGGTAACATCGCCCAGTATGTCGATGTCGTGGCCAATGGCGCGCATGTGGCCATCACGCAAAGTGAGACATTCCCTGGCGACGACCTGGGCGAGATCACTTATGTGCTGAGTGGAACGTCGACCAATGGCTCGTTCTGGATGGATGGCGCCTACAAGATGACGCTTGAGCTGGATGGTGTCAGTCTGACCAATCCCGACAGTGCTGCCATCAACATTCGCGATGGCAAGCGCATTGCGGTCACGCTGGTCGACGGAACGACCAACACCCTCGTCGATGGTGCAAACGGCTCACAGAAGGGCTGCTTCGCCGTCAAGGGCCATGCCGAGTTCGCCGGTGGCGGTTCGCTCACCATCACGGGCAACACGAGCCACGCCTTCTGGGGCAAGGAGTATGTGCAGTTCAAGAAGAAACTCACCGGCTCGATCACAGTCAACAAGGCCGTGGGCGATGGCTTCAACGTCAACCAGTATATCGAGATGAACGGCGGCACCATCACCATCAGTGGTGTGGGTGACGACGGCATGCAGCTCAGCCAGAGCACCGACGATGCTGGTGTCGTTGAGGACGATGTCGATAACACCGGCATCTTCACGATGACCGGAGGCACGCTCAACATCACTACAACGGCAGCGGGTGCCAAGGGTATCAAGGCCGCGGTCGACTATGTGATGACCGGCGGCACCGTCACCATCAACCAGACCGGCGGCTACACCTACGACGGCACCGATGCCAGCTATTGCGCCGGCATTAAGACCGACGGCAACATCAACATCACCGGCGGCACGGTCAACATCACCAGCACGGCCGACGGCGGTCGCGGCTTGGGTGCTGACGGCACGATCAACATTGACCAGACCAGCGCCACGACCAACATCGACATCAAGGCCAATGGAGCCGGCGGCGTGCTGGAGCAGAACGCCGAGCCCGGCAGCGGCAGCGGCTCGACCGAGACACCCAAGTCCTATGTGCTTTACGTTGCCAAGCCTGCGTCGAGCGGCTATGGCGGTAGCAATGCTTGGGCAAATAGTAAGATTTATCTCTACAAGAGCGATGGCACCTTGGTGCAGCAATTGACCGAAACCGTCACCAGATCTTCGGGCTACTCGACACTGACATTCTACAAGTATAACTTCGGGGCTGCAGCCAGTGGGACTTATTACATCAAGGGCGACAACTACACCTCTGGCGGAGGCTGGGGTGGTGGCACGACCTACACCATTCAGACCGAAACGTTCAGCGGCCCGACCAGCGGCGAGGACATCTACTACCAGATCAGCAGTAGCTACTCGACAAGTGGCACTACGCGCACTTTCAGCATTTCAAATGTGACTTCGACCTACGGTGGCAGCAGCGAGTCGAGCGAGGACAGCGGTGCCAGCTACAATGCTTCGGGCCTGAAGTGTGACGGCAACCTCACCATCGGTGGCGGCACAGTCACTATCGCCAACAGCGGAGCCATGAGCAAGAGCATCAAGACCAAGGCTACGGCGACTGTCAATGGTGGCACCATAACTCTCACACCCAGTGGAGCGATGAAGGTGATCAGCAATGATGCTTCATATAGCACGGGTGTTAAGGCGGTCAATTTTGTGATGAACGATGGCTCACTCACTATCAATGCCAGCGGTACTGCCGGCAAGGGTATATCGACCACTAGTATCACAACTAATGGAGGCACCATCAACATTACCAACACCGGCGCACCGCAGGCCAGTTCGGCAGGTGATTACTACACAGCCAAGGGTATGAAGACCGATGGCAACATGGCACTCAATGGCGGTAATATAACCATCAAGATGACCGGCAATGGCGGCAAAGGCATCAAGGTCAACGGCAACTACACGCAGGGAACCAGCGACACCAGCGGTGCTACCCTGTCAGTGACCACCACTGGTTCGGCAGCAGGTGGCTCGAGCAGTGGAGGCGGATTTGGTCCTGGTGGTGGCAGCAGCGTCAGCGGCTCGGCCAAGGCAATCAAGGTGATGGGCACCATCGTGATCAATGGTGGCCAGACCGAGGTGAGCACAGCGTCGAATGGTGCTGAGGGCATTGAGTCGAAGACCAGCATCACCATCAACGGTGGCAACCATTACTACAAGGCCTACGACGATGGCATGAACTGTGCCGGACCCATCAAGTTTGCTGGTGGCCTGACCATCGTCTACAGCTTTGGCAACGACGCGGTCGACTCCAACTATGGCCGCACGGGTGCCGTTGAGATTGGTAACGGTGCCGTGTTTGCCTACACCACCAAGGGAGCTCCCGAGGAGGGCCTGGACTGCGACAACAATAGCTACATCACCATCACGGGTACAGGTTATGCTGTCAGTGCTGGTGCCGCCCAAGGTGGAGGTGGCGGCTGGGGTGGCTCTAGCGGCATTGGCAGTGCCACACAGGCCTACTATCTGAGCACTAGCTCGCTGTCTTATCAGACAGGGCGATACTATAGCATCCTCCCATCCAGTTCAAGCACATCGCCAATGTTCACATATTATTTCGAGAGTGGATGCAGCAGCTCGTTGAGCTTGTTTACTGCCAAGGGCATGACCAGCGGAACGACCTATTATGTCAAGTCTAGTACTTCAGCTCCCACCGGGACCACCAACTCGTTCCATGGCGTGTCAATCGGTGGCACAACTAGTGGCTCGCTGACCCAGTTGACGAGTTTCACAGCCACAAAGTAACGCAATTTCTGAGACTCCACTAATATGGGCGGCGGCGGGTCCATCGGACTCGCCGCCGCAATTTATTGTGCCTTGCGCTTATGAATTATGCATTAGCGCATTATGCGTTATTGAAGGCATTCCAGCCCTGGGCACGAATTTCGAGCTCCTGGTTGTCACGGCTCACGAGGTAGGCACCCAGTTCGGACTTGGTGATGCGCCCGATGAGGTGTGCGGTCTTCATCTGCTGCACCTTCTCATGGTCGGTCAGGGGCACGGTGAACAGCAACTCATAGTCCTCGCCACCATTCATGGCAGCAGTCACCAGGTTCATGTTGAACTCTTCGGCCTGTATGGCAGTCTGGTAGTCAATGGGGATGCGGTCTTCATACACGCGGCATCCCACACCCGAGGCTTTGCAGATGTGCAACAACTCGCTCGACAGGCCATCACTCACATCCATCATGGATGTGGGGCGGATGCCAAGCTGCCGTAGCTCTGCAATCACATCGCGCCTAGCTTCGGGCTTAAGCTGCCGCTCAAGCAAGTACTCCTTGCCGGCAAAGTCGGGTTGGAAGGTGTCGTCTTTAAGCCCCTCGGCCACTTGTCGTTCGCGCTCGAGCAACTGCAGACCCATATATGCCGCTCCCAGGTCGCCGCTGACGCAGATCAGGTCGGTGTCGCGGGCACCATTGCGATAGACGATGTCCTGCTCGTCGGCCTCGCCGATGGCGGTGATGCTGATAAGCAGGCCTGTCACGCTGGCGCTGGTGTCACCGCCCACCAGGTCTACGCCATATTCTTCGCAAGCCAGACGGATGCCGCTGTACAGTTCCTCGATGTGCTCGAGGGTGAAGCGTTTGCTGATGCCCAGACTGACAGTCACCTGGCGTGGTGTGCCATTCATAGCATAGACGTCACTCAAGTTAACCACAACCGATTTATATCCCAAGTGCTTGAGAGGTACATATCGCAGGTCGAAATGTATGCCCTCAAGCAACAGGTCGGTAGTGATGAGTGTGCGTTTGTCACCATAGTTCATCACAGCGCAGTCGTCGCCCACACCGCGGACGGTACTTTGGTTTTTGCTCACAAAATTTTTGGTGAGATGGTCAATCAAGCCAAACTCACCAAGTGTCGATATTTCTGCCATTATTTTTCTTAAAAATATAAATCACGAATTAAGAGCCGAGAGCCAAACTGCTCATCCTAAGTCGGGTCTTCAATCTTCTTGAGTAGGTTAGGAATGAACTCATGACCATCGGTCTCAAGGATGCCCACTCGGATGGGTATGTAGTAGATGACGTCGCGCATGGTGGGCGGGTAGTATGGGTTGTTGAGGATGCGCACCATGTCCTTCTCAGTGGTGACGATAAACTTGCGCCGGCCTTCCAAACTGTCAAAGATGTTGAAGATGTCGGCAAAGTCCTTGCGGGTGAAGTAGTGGTGGTCGTCATAGTGCATGACCTTGACTTGTGCGGCATACTGACGAAGGTATCGCACCAGTGGCTTGGCATTAGCAATGCCTGTCACACACAACACAGTGTCCTCGGGCTTGAGCCAAGACAACGATGCCAACTGTGGGTTGGGGACGGGAAACACGGGAACCGGGTCGGCATAGCGGATGTTGCTGAAGAATAGCTCTTGGTAGGGAAACAGGCTCAGGTTTTCCTTCATGGTGCGAATGTCGACAGGCGACAGGTCGCTCGGGCACTTTGTCACAACCACGATGTCGCAGTTCACCAGACGGTCCATGGGCTCGCGTAGCTGTCCCAGCGGCAAGAGCTTGTCTTCGAACGGAGGACGTGTGTAGTCGACCAACACAATGTTGACCTTGGGCTTGACATACCGGTGCTGGAACGCATCGTCAAGGATGAACAGATTGATGTCCGGATCGATGGCCATCATCTCGCGGATGCCCTTGCGCCGGTCCTCGCATACGGCCAACGTGATCAAGCCGTTGTATTTGTGGAAGATCTGGTAGGGCTCGTCGCCGATGTCCTTGGGCGAGAGCGAGTCGGTGGCAAGGATGAAGCCTTTGGTCGAGCGTTTATAGCCACGGCTGAGAACGCCAATCTTGTAGCGGCGGCACAATGCCTCGATGATATATTCGACATGAGGTGTCTTGCCTGTGCCACCCACTGTGATGTTGCCCACGCTCACCACAGGCACGTCAAAGCTTTCCTGCTTCAACAGTCCCCAATTGAAGGCCATGTTGCGCACCCACACGCCAGCGCCATACAGCCACGAGAAGGGTGTCAGTATGGCGTTGAGCACAGCCTTGCGCTGTTGCTTATTCAATATTTTGGTGAGGTCGATAATAATCTTTTATTTAAGAAACGAGAATCAAGAAACTTGAGTCATTGTTTCTGAACCAATTAATAGAGTTCGGTTTGGGGCATGAGGCAGAGGATGTGGTCGCGACGGCCAATCTTCTGGAGCTCCTTGTGCCACTGATAGAGCATGCCCATCTCGCCTTGCAGCTTCAGCTCATACTGTGATGCCATCATCTGGTTGAGCATTGCGCGCCAGTCGGTTGACAGGGCGGGGTAGTTCTGGGTCTTGACATCCTTCTTCATTCCGGCCTTTTGGCTCACCCAGTTGATGGCTGCCTGCAGGTCGCCCAGCTCGTCGACGAGGCCTATCTTGAGGGCAGTCATGCCGTCCCACACGCGGCCTTCGGCAATCTGCTTGATGCTGTCTTGGGTCACATGACGGCCCTGGGCGCATCGCTTGGTGAACAAGTCATAGCCACGATTGATCATCTGTTGCATGGCATTCTGCTGCGAGGGTGTCATGCGCTTGGTCATGATGCCGAAGTCTGAGTTCTCATTGGTCTTAACCACTGCCATGTGAATGCCCACCTTGTTCTCAGCCAGCTCCTCATAGCAAGGAATCATGCCGAAGATGCCAATCGAGCCTGTGATGGTCGTTGGCTCGGCAAATACGCGCTGGGCACCGCTTGAGATGTAGTAGCCACCCGATGCGGCATAGTCGCTCATCGACACGGCGAACGGCTTGCCGGTAGCCTTGAAGTCTTCGAGCGCCTTCCATATCTGCTCGCTGGCAAAGGCACTGCCACCAGGCGAGTTGACTCGCAACACCAGGCCCTTGACCTTGTCGTCGTCTTGCAGCTTCTTAATCTGCTCGACCATGTCCTCACCGACGATACCACTGCTGCTCATTGGGCCACCTTCAGCAGTCTGAACAATCTCGCCCTCGGCATACAGTACAGCAATGTGGTCGCCGCTAGCGGCCTCTTCTATGTCGGTGGCATAATCAGCTGGGTTGACAAAGCGCAGGTCGTCGTCCTTGTCAAGTTTTGTCAGGGCCTTCAGACGTGCCTCCATTTCGTTGGGATAGCACACGCCATCGATAATCTTGTTCTTGACCAAACTGTCGGGCTCCATGGTCACAAGCATGCTGTCGGTCATCTGGTCAAACTTGGCGATGTCGATTTTGCGGTCGGCTGCCATCGAGTCGCGCATGTTGTGCCAGATGCTGCCCAAGTAGTGCTCGGTCTGCAGGCGGTTGGCTTCAGAGATGTCTTCGAGCATATAAGGCTCGACGGCACTCTTGAATGTGCCCACACGGATGACCTGCATCTCCACGCCCACCTTGTCAAGTACCTTCTTGAAGTAAGGGATGGCCGATGCCATGCCATGCACGTCGACTGCGCCCACGGGGTTGATAAAGATGCTGTCGGCAACGCTGGCCAGATAGTAGTCGCCCTGGTCAATGCCCTCGTTGCCGTAGGCATAAATCCACTTGCCGCTCTTCTTGAAATCCTTCAATGCCTTACGCAATTCAAACCTTGTGGCTGGAGCAGCCGAAGAGCCTTCGCACTTGATGTAGATGCCCTCAATCTTCTTGTCGGTCTTAGCTTTGTTGATGGCGCTAAGCAGGGTGTTGAGACCTGTCGAACTCGTTGTGCTGCCTTGCATCATGTCTAACATTGACATCTCGCCGCCACCCTCGCGCTCGGTAATCTCACCGCTGAGGTCAAGGTAGAGGATGGAGTTCTTCTGAACAGAGGTGGAACTCTTGCCCATCGAACTCATGCTCATCATGGCGATGCTGAACACGATGCTTGTCAGCAAGAATACCATCAAAGCTATTGTGGTGCCAACAAATGAGCCACACACAATCAGTAAGAATTTCTTCATCATAGCGGTATTGTGTTAAAATATTAATTGTCAGTAAGTTAAATTAAAGAGAAGGGCAAATTTCTGAAAAATGTCCTAAATAATCAAGCAAAGGTAAGGAAAAGTTATTAAACTTCATCAATTTTGAAGCGATTTTTTTGAAAAAATGTGATAAGCAAATACAATCAGCGCAGCGGTGGCTACAGCGCTAACAAGAGCCAGCCAGGGAAAACTGCCGTCCTGTGGTGCGCCCAGGTGCTCCATAGCATCGCTGTCAATCCAGTGATTGTTGCCCATCCATTGCATGATCACCACCATGCCGTTGTTGAGCGTGTGGGCCAGGATGGGTACCCACAGGCTGCGGGTCCACGCCAGCAGATAGCCAAACCATGCACCCAGCAGCATCCTAGGCACAAAACCCAAGAACTGGAAGTGGATGGCACTGAACACAATGGCCACCACCCAGATGACTACATGGATGTTGGCCCGGCCACGGCGCATGATGCCCATCAGGGCACCTCGGAAGATGAGCTCTTCACTCAATCCCGCCATCACGCCCACCACAACGAAGGCCACGAGCATCTGTCCGAACGTCTCGGTCGACAGCAGATCTTTGGTCATCTGTTCCATGGCGGCCTCAGCGTTGCGCATGGCCTGCTCTAGCGCTGCCATGCTGGCCGGCAAGTGCAAGTTCTGATTCCAATCCACCACCCAGTTCAGCGCCGGTAGCGACACGGCCCACACCATCATCACCAGCACGATGGCCTGCCACTGTGGCGCATGGTCAACCTCCAGAAACTGCCATGGTTGTCGGTAACAAATCACTGCCAGCAAAATGGCGGGCATGATAAACACTAGGATGTCCTGGAGCACCACACTCCACAGAATATTAGTTTTGCCCATAGTGAGCATATAGGTCAATAAGCCTGTCACCATGGTTGCGGCCAGTGCCAGTGTCAGCAAGATGAGCACCCGCACTGCATTAGTCGTGTTCTGTCTCGGTTCTACCATAATCGTCTTTTTGTTGTTTAGACGTTGCAAAATTAGAAAAAATTACAAGACTGGCTGCTTTTTGTCGAAGATTATTTGTTTGATTGGAATGGTTAGAGTATATTTGCAGCCACAAACCAATTGAACTAGAGTATTATGAGAAATATAGCAATTCTGGCTCTGCTCATGGCGGCACTGGCTGTGCAGGCCCAGGTCACCGATGACATCTATGCCACCAAGCAGGGTGACGACGTGCAACTGTCGGTCATCACACCGGCCAAGCCCGACAAAACCACCAAGCAAGATCAGAAAGCCCGTGAGAAACGGCTCAAAGAGCGTGTCGACTCGCTGGGCCATGCCAAGGCCGCTATGGCACTGGAACGAGGCTACTGGGTTCTCTTGGCCGATCGCATCAACGTGGGCTATACGGGCTACACGGCAGCAGGGCTGAACGGTAACAGTAACTTCATCTTTCAGCAGGCAGAAGAAGGCATGGTGCAGACCGCATTTAACATGTCAAACCCCGGGCCGAACGGCATGGGGGGCATGACGCTGCAAGGCAATGTCAGCGGGGTGAAGATGAGAGTCGACAAGAAGGGCAACATCCGCTACACCTACAGCATAACAGGCGAGGACATCAGTGCACAGGTCGACATCACTGTCTATGCCGGCACCGATTATGCTCAAGCCATTGTCGAGCCCACCTTCAGCGGTCCGCGCATCACCGTCAACGGTCGTCTTGTGCCCTACATTCGACCCCGTCACTAGATGTCTGATATGGGCCATGTCGCAAGGGTGGGACAGCTGCTGAGTCATTGGGCGGTCAAGGCCGTCGATGTGCTGATTGAACAGTTTCCGTTTTTTATCATCTGCTTTTCTGTCCTAGGAGGCGGTTGGGTGGCTCAATCGGTTTATTCTGGCGAGCCATTGACCTCAGTGCGCACCTTGGGCGGTGTGGCGTTGTTGGTGCTTTATTCATGGGGCATCACAGCCTTGATAGCTGCTACAGGCAGTCGCTGGGTCAAGGTGCTTGCCTATACTCTCTTGATATTGCTTAAGGTTACTGACCACTATTTGCTAGTCAACTTCGGGGCGCACTTGGGGCCCGAGCCACTGCGCCTATTGGCCGAAACCAACATGAGTGAGGCAAGTGAGTTCCTTGATGCATTTGTATTCGACACCAGTCAGTTGCGGCTCTATGTGCTGCTGCTGTCTCTCATTGTCGTGGTGCTCGTGGGTGAGTGGCTTCGGCCCAGGCTGGCACGACGCTTGTCGCACAACTGGGTGCGCGTGCTGTTGGGCGCCATTGTCGTGCCTTTTGCAGTCTTTGGCCTCTACTGTTGTCGCATTTTTGTTCAGATGGCTTCATGCCGCACCACCGAGCAGTTGATTGAATTGTGTTCGCACAAGCCATGGGGCTTTGTCCCGTCCGACATGATGAGCAATCTCATCTACTCAGGCATTTCATTGCACCATTCAGGCGCAGAAATGCGGCACATGGTGCAGTGCACACGCCAGTTGCAGAACCAGCAAGTGGTGGTCACGCAGCACGAT
This sequence comes from Porphyromonadaceae bacterium UBA2720, assembly GCA_002353885.1. GTDB lineage: Bacteria > Bacteroidota > Bacteroidia > Bacteroidales > Muribaculaceae > Sodaliphilus. Next base: position 8,729 of record DEKO01000001.1, on the reverse strand, counting down.
AGTCTGGCCATTGTTGTTGTGGTGGGCGAGTCGTTCATCAAGCACCACTCATCACTCTATGGCTATGAGTTGGAAACCAATCCTCTGCTGGCGCATGAACAAGAGCAGGGCAGGTTGTTTGTCTTTGACGATGTGGTGTCGCCATTCAACCAGACCAGCACAGTGCTCAAGCACATCTTCAGTTGCAGCGACTTGGCGGCCGACGAGCCATGGTATGCCTCACCTTTTCTGCCAGCAGTGTTTCACCGTGCTGGATATCATGTCACTATGTGGGACAACCAGCGCACGATGTATCAGGGCACAACATTGTCGTTTGCGCTGAATGCCTTTCTTTATCATCCAGTGATTGTCGATGCTTCTTATGATGTCACCAACCGGCGCAGTTATGAATATGACATGCAAGCCGTTGAGGCATTGGTGGAGCAGACTGACGTGCGACAGGTGCCGTCGCTGACCATCATTCACCTGTTGGGACAGCATATAGAGCCTGAAGAGCGATTTCCCGATCAACCTGAGTATAGACATTTCAATACCGATAGCATTCGCAGTAGCAAGGCTTATCTGACACCCGAGAAGCGGCAAGTGATTGCCGACTATGACAATGCTACACGCTACAACGACATGGTGGTCGAACGCATCTGCAGGCTCTATGCAGCAACTTCGGCAGTGGTCGTTTATTTTTCTGATCATGGTGAGGAGGTCTATGATTATCGCGACTCATGTGGACGGTTGTTGACCGACAAGGTGTCGCCCATGATGGCTAAGTTCCAATTTCAAGTGCCATTCATGATCTGGTGCAGCGACCGTTATCGGCAGAGCCACCCACAAGTGGTTGAAGCCATTAGGCGGGCGACAGCCAGACCCATGAGCCTCGACCGACTGCCTCACATGCTGCTTGGATTAGGACACATTTCGGCTGAGTGTTACCGTCCTGATTGCGATGTGTTGAGCAGTGAGTGGATGCCTGGGCGCCGATTGATTAATGACACGATTGACTATGATTGCCTGATGAACACTCATTGAGCATTTTCTGGCTTCGGCTGAATGTTAAAGGAAGTTTAATCACAAGAAATAGTTGCCAGTGTTATGAGAAATGTGTAATTTAGCGAACTTTTTGCAACCCGAATGATAAAAAACTCATTTTTCTGACTAAAGCGATTAATCTTAGAGGCATGAAAAAAATTTTACTACTGCTATCTGTCGTATTGACTGCCTTGCAGTTGTCGGCAGCTCAGGTTGACCTTGCCGCAGCTCAAGCCAAGGCCAAACAGTGTTTACAAACCCGTGTGCTCAAAGGCAAAACGATGGCTCCAGCCATGATGGAACCTCAACTGATTCTCTCGGAGATGAGCAAGTCACATGCCAATGCAGCGGTCTACTACATCTTCAACACCGACCAGAATTTTATCATTGTGGCTGGTGATGACCGTGCTGAGGAGATTCTTGCCGTTGGCGATCGTCCACTTAACATCGACCGCATGCCCGATAACATGAAGGCATGGCTCAAGACCTATGCTGAGCAGATTGACTATCTGTTTGACAATCCTGACATTCAGGTTGAGAAACCATTCAAGGCCAATGTCATGCTCAATGCTACCACTGTCGAACCCTTGCTCAAGGAACTCTGGGACCAGGATGCACCTTATTATAATCAGTGTAACATCGGAGGCTACCAGTGCTTGACCGGCTGCCCTGCTACCTCGGCTGCAATGGTGTTTCACTACTGGCAGTATCCTACCGACCCCACGCCCGTCGTGCCGGCCTACCGCACCAATCTCAGCTACTCGTACTGGAGCTCAAGTCCTGTCAACGTGCCTGCACTGCCGTCGGTGACCTTCGACTGGGAGAATATGCTCGACAGCTACAGAGGAGGGTACACAACCCAGCAGGGCGATGCCGTGGCCACGCTCATGCGCTATGTCGGACAGGCCGAGCGCATGGACTACGGTACATATGCTGCAGGTGGCAGTGGCATCGACTCGGATAGTGTCATTAACATAGCCAATGCCTTCATCTTCTTTGGCTATGACGAGACCACAGTGCGTGCCGTCAAGAAGACTAGCGCGTATTCTGGCGGCCGGACACTCTACACTGATGCCGAGTGGGCCGAGATGATACAGACTGAGTTGGCCGAAAGCCGCCCCATTGTATATTGCGCCATTTCGAGCGAAGGTGGACATGCCTTCAACGTCGATGGATATAATGCCGATGACAACACTTATCACGTCAACTATGGTTGGAGCGGTGATGGAAACGGAGACTTTGCGCTCAATGCGTTCCGAGACGGTTCGGCTGTCTTCAACCAGTACCAGCAGATGGTCATTGGCATCCAACCGCCCGTGCAAGGTCCTGTCGTCAAGGTGTCGACCCGCAAGATTGACTTGGCCACTTATACCAACGAACCTGTTACTGCCACCTTCACTGTCAAGGGCAAGTTGCTGACTGATGACATCAAGCTCGAGCTAGCCGATGAGAACGAGGTCTTCAGCATCGACAATACGCAGGTTGCGTTGAGTGACACAGAGGAAGGCAAGGAAGTGACTGTCACGTTCCTGCCCAAGTTGGTTGGCAACTACACCGCTACCATCGCCTTGACCAGCACCGAGGCTAAGGAGGCAATGGTCACCATCAATGGCACGGCAACCTTGCGTAAGTATATTCCTGAACTGGATGAGGCAGAGGTTGTAGCGGACAACTCATTCAAAGCTAGCTGGACCGATCAAACACCGGAAGAGAATGTGGTGGACTACACCCTCGTGGTCAATCAGCAAGGTTTTGAACGTGCCGAGGAGGTGGCAAAGGCCGACTTCACGTCACTGAACAATACAGCCCTGCAAAGCGATCCGCTGGCCGACCTTGACACCTACTGCACTCCTGCTGGATGGACTGGCACAGTCTATCCCGATAAGGGCGGTGTGCGATTGGGTTACAGCTCCAGCCAGTGTGAAGGCACACTTACCACAGCGCCGCTCGACTTCAATATGAGTGGGGGCCGTTTGACCATCACCTTCACTGCAAAGACTTATGGTGGCGGTACTGCATCATTGCTCATTCAGACTGGCGAGAACACCTTCACCCAAACTTTGAAGAGCCGCGCCAAGACCTATACCATCGTCATGGACTGCGACGTGTTTGACCAGCAGACAGTCTCATTCACCAGCAAGAATAGCCGCGTGTTCTTGAGTGATGTGACCATCACGACAACCGATATCACGGGCAATGGACTACGCGCAGCTCCTGCCGAGCAAGGTGACGATGCATCGCGCACCATTACTGGCATTACCGACATGAACTATGTCGTTGAGGGCCTCATGACCAATAAGGCTTATCACTTCAAGGTGCAAGCCAACTATATCGACGGCACATCCAGTCGCTGGTCGGCTAGCAAGAAGGTGGTCCTGGGTCAGGAGTTTGACCTTGGTGATGTCAATGGTGACGGCACAGTCGATGTGAGTGACGTCAATATTGTTCTCAACATCATGCTGGGCCTCGAACAGGCCGATACCTATAATGGTCGTGCCGACATGAACGGCGACGGCGAGATCGACTTGGCCGATGTCAATATGGTGATCAACAAGATGCTGGGTCAATAGTCACCATAGCGATTGGACGCAATTAGGGGCCTTCGGCTTTGTCAGGATAGCACCTGACGGCCGAAGGCCCCTATACTGTTAGTGTTGATGGCACAAACGCCAATGTCGTGTTTCTACAACTTCTTCTGCTCCTTGGCCCAACTGTCCTTGAGCCCGATGGTGCGGTTGAACACCAGCCGGTCGGCAGTCGAGTCGGGATCGACGCAGAAGTAGCCGATGCGCTGGAATTGGAACTTGTCCTCAACCTTTGCCACTTCGGCCAAGTAAGGCTCAATCTTGACATCGGTCAAGACTTTGAGCGAGTCGGGGTTAAGCAGGTCGCGGAAATCCTTCTCACTCTCAGCGCTGGGGTTCTCGACTGTGAACAGGCGGTCGTAGAGACGCACCTCGGCACTCTTGCAGTGGCGCGCGCTCACCCAGTGCAGCGTGCCCTTGACCTTGCGGTTGGCGCCAGGCATACCGCTCAGCGTGTCGGGATCATAGGTGCACTGTATCTCGGTAATGTTGCCGTCGGCATCCTTGGTGCAACCGGTGCACATGACGATATAGGCGCCTTTGAGGCGAACCTCCTTACCGGGAGTGAGGCGGAAGAACTTTTTGGGAGCATCTTCCATGAAGTCTTCACGTTCGATATAGAGTTCGCGGCTGAAGGGCATTTGGTGACGGCCTGCATCCTCCTGTTCGGGATTGTTGTCCATTTCCATCATTTCGGTCTTGTCTTCCGGATAGTTGGTGATGACAAGCTTGACGGGGTTGATCACGGCACTCACGCGATTGGCGTGCTTGTTCAGGTCTTCACGGATGTTATGCTCCAGCAGGCTGATGTCGTTCAGCGCCTCATATTTGGTGTAGCCGATGTCGTTGACAAAGTTCTTGATTGACTGTGGAGTATAGCCACGACGGCGCAGACCGCACAGGGTGGGCATGCGCGGATCGTCCCAACCGGCCACTAAGCCTTCCTTGACCAGTTGCAGCAGCTTGCGCTTGCTCATCAGCGTGTAGGTCAGGTTCAAACGGTTGAACTCAATCTGGCGCGGGCAATACTCGTCGACCGTGTCACCAGCCAACTCACGAACAAAGTACTCGTACAGTGGGCGGTGAGGTACAAACTCCAGGGTGCAGATCGAGTGGGTCACTCCCTCAAAGTAGTCGCTCTGTCCGTGGGCAAAGTCATACATGGGATATACCTTCCACTTGTCGCCTGTGCGCCAGTGAGGGGTCTTGATGATGCGGTAGATGATGGGATCGCGGAAGTGCATGTTGCTGTGGGCCATGTCAATCTTAGCGCGCAGCACGTGTGAGCCCTCATCAAACTCGCCGGCGTTCATCCGCTGGAACAGGTCAAGGTTCTCCTCGACCGAGCGGTTGCGGTACGGGCTGTCAATGCCAGCCTGTGTGGGTGTGCCCTTCTGCTGGGCTATCTGCTCGCTGGTCTGGTCGTCAACGTATGCTTTGCCCTCCTTGATCAGGCGGATAGCAAAGGCATAGAGCTTCTCGAAGTAGTCGCTTGCATAGTACAGGCGGTCGCCCCAGTCGTAGCCCAACCAGTGAATGTCACGCATGATGGCCTGTTCATACTCGGTGTCTTCCTTCTGTGGGTTAGTGTCATCAAAGCGCAGGTTGCACGTGCCACCCATCTTCTCGGCAACGCCGAAGTCCATGCAGATGGCTTTGGCATGACCGATGTGCAGATAGCCATTGGGCTCGGGTGGGAAGCGTGTGTTCAAACGTCCACCATTCTTGCCGGCCTTCAGATCATCGGCCACCAGCTGCTCCACAAAGTTGAGCACCTGCTTCTCCTCGCTGGGAGAAATATTCTGTAATTCTTCCATAACTAAGTTAGTAGATGTTGTGATTGCAATTTTTTCAAACTGCAAAGTTACACAAAATCTTTTATGCTACACCTACGGCGCGTCGAGTTTTTAAAATTTTGTATGATTTTCTTGGCCATTGACTCCGATTATTGTAACTTTGCATCCCTTTAAGTGAGTCGTAATCCTCAATTAGCAATTATACAAAGTGGACAATCGAAAAATTATCGATAAAGTGGCCCGAAAGCTGGGTCGTGACAAGGCCGATGTGGCCAAACTGTTAGAAGCATTCACTAACATTGTGGCCCAGCGTTGCAGTGAGCTTGACACCATTGCCATACCCGGCTTTGGAAACTTTGAGCCGCGCAAGCGCAACGAGCGCATACAGTACAACCCTTCTAACGGAAAGCGCACACTGCTTCCGCCACGTGTGACCATGACATTCAAGGTGAGCAATGTGCTCAAGAACAAAATCAACCACAAGCAGGCTTAGCGATGAACAACAAAATCACATTTCCCGAGCTGGTGCGACTCGTGGCCGAGGCCACAAGCACCACACAGCGCATGAGCGAGTTGTTCTTGAAAGAACTCTTTGCCACCATTTCGCAAGCGCTCATCCAGGGGCAGAACGTGACCATCAAGAATCTTGGGACATTTGAGTTTGTACAGGTTCAAGCACGGCAAGTGGTCAACGTGCATGATGGCGAGCCCATCGAGGTGCCCGGCCACAAGCGGCTGGTGTTCACGCCCGACAAGGCATTGGCCGAGACCATCAATCTGCCTTTCTCGGCCTTTGAGCCCATTGTGCTGAGTGATGACATGACCGACGAGATGTTGCAAGAGATTGATCAAGCTTCGGCTACTGCCGATGAGACAGCCGATGTTGGCGTTGCTGATGATGTGCAGCCACTGCCCGATGCGACTGAGCCAAGCCAGCATGAAGCAACGGGAACTAGCCAGCTGATGCCTCCACCATTCCGCGCCATGCAAGCAAGTGCCGAGCCCAGTGAGGAGCATGCTGCTGAGTCTAATTCTGCCCCCATTGCTGAGCCCATTGCTGCCCCCATAGCTGAGCCTGTTATTCAATCTGGTGAAGAACCAGCTCTCGAGACAGAAGTTCAGCCTGCTTCCCAGCCCGACAAACCGATGCGGCCTGTCATGGCTGCCAGCACGTCAACCAATGTTCGAGAAGATGGTGAGGCCACCGTGCAGCACTATATGAGAGAAGAGTTTGAACAATCCAAACGACAGATTGCCCACCGTGCGTTCATCAAAGGCTTAGTCACGGGCATACTGGCAACACTCGCACTGATAGCCATCATTTGGGCTGCTTGGAACAGTGGGCGCAATTCTGTGCTAGGACGTACGGTCGAGCAGGCCGATACCATCAGCGATGAGACGCATGTTGTGACAACACAATCGACACAGCAGGTTGTTGCCCACGACGATGTGGTCACCGACACGTGCACAACCACCCTCTATTTGACCAAAATGTCGGTCAAGCACTACGGCAAGCCCGACTTCTGGGTTTACATCTACGAGGAAAACCTGGACAAGATTTCCGATCCCAACAACGTCACACCTGGCACCGTCGTCGTCATACCGCCAGCTTCAAAGTATGGCATCGACCCTGACGACAAGGCTAGCATCGACCATGCTCGTCGCCACGCTTACGACCTCTTGCGCGGCAAGTAGGCGTCAGTGTCATGGTGTTAATGGCGATTGAGCAGACTAATGTAGTCGTCGTAAGGGATGAAGCGGGCGCCCATCGAGCGCAGGTGGGGCGTCTCAAGCTGGCAGTCGATCATTTTCCAGCCTAGGTCCTGCAGATGATAGGCCAAGCCGATGAGTGCGAGTTTGCTCGCGCTAGGTACGAGCGAGAACATGCTCTCGCCGATGAAGCAATCATTGATAGTCACACCATAGAGGCCGCCCACCAGGCGGCCTTTGTTGTCCCACACCTCAACGCTAGCTGCGTAGCTCATGTTGTGGAGTGCTGTGTAAGCCTCAATAATATCATCACCTAGCCAAGCACCATTCTGATTGATGCGGTCTTGTGCTAAGCTGCAACCATGAATCACGCCGTCGAAGTCCTCGTTGATCGATACTCGGTACTGCTGTTTGTTGATGAGCGACCGCATCGAGTGCGAGACATGAATCTCGTTCGGAAAGATGACGAAGCGCTGCATGGGACAATACCAGTGAGGCTCCCCCCAATTGCGGAATGGGAACCATGGGAAGATGCCATGATGATAGGCAAGAATGAGGCGTTCGGGATTGAGGTCACCACCGATGCACAGTAGGCCGTCCTCATCGCCTAGATGCGGGTCAGGAAAGATAAGTTCGTCTTTGGGAATGTGGAAAACCATGTTTGTCTTCTAGTTGTTTATTCTTGTTCAGCGACAGGGTCGCTGAACACAGGGAGAGTGCATTGCTGTCACCAATGGGGGCGAGGTTTGGGGTGGTCAACGACAAGTTTGTTGAGCACAGGTCACTAGCAGCTGAGAGTGAACTCGCCCTTGCTGTAGCCAAGTTGGGCGACGCCGCCCTGCCTAAGGGCGCCAAAGAGTATCTCGCGCATCAGGCGAGACTTGACCTGTGCCTGGATGACACGGTCCACCTCACGGCCACCATACTTGGCCGAGAAGCCCATGTCGATGAGTCGCTCACGTGCCTTGGCGGTCAGTCTGAGATTAACATTCTTGGCGGTTAGTTTGACCTGCAGTTCCTTCAATTTCTTGTCAAGGATGAGACCAGCCATGTGGCGGTCCATGTCGACAAAGACGACAATCTCGCTCAGGCGGTTGACAAACTCGGGCTTGAACAGCTTCTTGACATGCGTGAGCATGGCTTCGCCAGTGGTGATGGTCGAGGCGAAGCCTACTGAGGCTTGGCGTGCAAACTGTGCCCCTGCGTTGCTCGTCATGATGAGGATAACGTTGCGGAAGTAGGCTTTGCGGCCCTTATTGTCGGTGAGTGTGCCATAGTCCATAACCTGCAGCAAGATGTCGAAGATGTCGCTGTGGGCCTTCTCAATCTC
>DEKO01000001.1:0-209 GCA_002353885.1 Porphyromonadaceae bacterium UBA2720 | reverse complement strand
GGCGAACCGATGAGTTTAGCCACGGTGTGCTTTTCTTGATACTCGCTCATGTCGAAGCGTACCAACTCAACACCCAACTCGCTGGCGAGCACTCGTGCCACTTCGGTCTTGCCAACCCCTGTGGGACCAACAAATAGTAAACTGGCCAACGGCTTGTCGTCGTCAGTCAGGCCAGCCTTGGCCAACTGTACAGCCTCGACCACAGCCTT
>DEKO01000018.1:4784-10843 GCA_002353885.1 Porphyromonadaceae bacterium UBA2720 | reverse complement strand
AATGCACAATGCTCAATGCACAATTATTTTGTGATATGAGTGATTTTTAACACTTTACCACCTGTGTGGTGTCAAATAAAACTCGGGCGGCCTAGAGGCCACCCGAGTAGTGTTGTGAGTGTTGTGTTCTGCCGGCGATTACTTGATCACCTTGCTGGTGCTGCTGGTGCCGTCGGTGTAGGTGGTGACAACGATGGTGGCTCCGTTGGGCTCACGCATCTGTTGGCCAGCCAGATTGTAGTAGCGCACGCCAGCAACAGCCTTGTTTGCGTTCACGCTCTCGATGGCAGTGACATCATTGGTGTACTCAAAGGTGACCTTTGGAAGGAACTGTATTCTGTATTGGGGTGTGTTGCCAGAAACAGTGGTGTACTGATAATAACCACTGAATGTTCCCATTTCGGTGCCATAGAAATAGGTCGTTTTCCAAGTGCCAGGTGTGGTGACTGTGGTCTCGAGCAGCAGGTTGCCGCCATTGTACTCAAACGGCTCATCCAGATCAAACGTCAATTCGGTCTCGCCGTCAACGGGGGCGCCGGTGCCCACAACAGTAGCACCTTCAATCGGAGCGGTCTGCTCAAACTCGTTCTGGTCAACAGTGGTCATGCCGAAATTCAGGCTGCCTTCGCCCAGTGCAAAAGCGCTGTTGGCATAAAAAGTGACCTTGCTGATGGTGCTACCTTGCATGTCGGTGAGCATGTCGGCCGGATAAATCATTTGACTGATTGTGCCCTGGGTGTCATAATACAGGCCATACATGGGGACGTAGGCGCTAGTTGCCGTGCCATCGCAAGCTGTCAGTGTTTCGGCGTTGGCCGCAGTAGCCATCAAGGCCACAGCAAGGAGTGTAAAAATTTTCTTCATAATGATAGTTTTTTAAAAGGTTAGTAAAATGTGAAAATTATTCACGGCGCAAAGTTATGTTTTTTGTGGATTATGAGCAAATTAATTTGCAAAAATAAGCAATAACTATTGTTTTTGGTGGCCCTACCGCAAGGTTGCTGGCCTGATATCGCATCACTTGCCTAGCAAGAAGAGCAATGGCTGCTCTAAGCGCTTGGACCAGAAAATCTCCTTGTGCTCATGCCCCTCAAACACTCGGCTCAGGTAGTGCTTCCTGTCCCAACCTTGAGCCTTGAAGACGCTGTCCAAGCGTTCCTGGTGTTCTGCATATTCGCCATCCAGACCCTCGGTGCCATGGTCCATATAGACCATGTGGCCACCATATGGAGGCAACTGGCGCGAAACGTATTGCCTGAAGGCTTCGGCCCACTGGTCGCTGGTGGTGCCGTAGTCCAGATGGTCGAACGACAGGTGAGTCGACAGGCAGGCCACGCCACCAAATACCTGAGGATACTCGCACAGGGCATACAGTGAGATTAAGCCACCCATGCTTGACCCCATCATGAACGTGTGCTCACGTGAAGTGAGGGGGTGGTAGCGCTTGTCGATGAATGGCTTGACTTCCTCGACGACAAACTGCAAGTAGTCGTCGCCGAGCAGGTCGTCGACGTCAACCTGGCCACGGACATCGACCGGGAGGTGATGCCAGATTTTGGTCGGGAAGTACTCTTTTAGTCGCTCTGACGTGTTTTCGATGCCCACAACGATGCAACGGCGCATGGCCGAGTCGCTCATCAGTTGGCTCGAAATCTCGTCGACCTGCCATTCTTGGCCATTCCATGTTATTGATGAGTCAAATAGCATCTGGCCGTCATGCATATAAAGTACATCCACCGAGTCACCTGTCTGATAGCCTGCTGGCAACCACACAAGCACCGTGCGGGGAGTGACATATTCTGAGTCAAATTGGGCAAAACGTTCGATGCGGCCGTTGCTCACGGTCGGGATTTTGTCGCTCGGTCTGAAGGCCCACCATGCCGCTGCGATGCCCGCCAGCAGCACGGCCGCAATGATCCAGAGCCATTTTTTGCTTCGCTTAGTCATTGTTATTTTGAAATTTAGGACTACAAAGATAACACTTTTGTCTGACATGAAAGCGCAATTCTCGTTTTTCGATTATCCATTTTCAGTTCAAGCCTGAGTTTTAACAATTCTAACTTAATATTTGTTTATTTAACGTGCTTTTTCTTGGTGGTATCGGGCCGAATGTGATACCTTTGCATCAAGTTTTCGCGAATGGTTCGCGGAGACAACAAAATCATAGATTCAGAACATGAGCGATACAGTAAATATCCGCGAGTTGAACGACATGATTGCCAGTCGCAGCAACTTTGTCAACATGATCAAGCAAGGTATGGACACCACCATTGTGGGACAGAAGCATCTGGTTGATTCACTGCTGATTGCATTGCTAGCCAATGGACATGTTTTGCTAGAAGGCGTGCCAGGATTGGCCAAGACGTTGGCCATCAAGACGCTGGCGGGACTCATCGATGCGCGGTTCAGCCGCATACAATTCACCCCCGACCTGCTGCCTGCCGACGTCGTGGGCACCATGGTCTATAGCATGCAGAAGGAGCGCTTCGAGGTCAAGAAAGGTCCGGTCTTTGCCAACTTTATCCTTGCCGACGAGATTAACCGTGCTCCGGCCAAGGTGCAGAGTGCTCTGCTCGAGGCCATGCAGGAACGGCAGGTGACCATTGGCGAGCAGACCTTTGCGCTCGACGACCCCTTCCTGGTGCTGGCAACGCAGAACCCCATCGAGCAAGAAGGAACCTATCCGCTGCCCGAGGCACAGGTCGACCGATTCTTGATGAAGGTGGTCATCGGATATCCCAGCAAGGCCGAGGAAGCCGAGATTATCAAGATGAACATAGCCCCCGAGCCTCGACAAGTCAATGCGCTGGTCACCCCGGCCGACATTGTCGACACACGCCGCGTGGTGCAGAAGATTTATATCGATGAGAAGATTGAGCGATACATTGTCGACATCGTGTTTGCAACACGTTTCCCGGCCGACTACGGCATGAAGGACCTGCAGAGCATGATTTCGTTCGGTTCGTCGCCGCGTGCAAGCATCAGCATGGCCTTGGCAGCCAGGGCCTACGCCTTCCTCAAGGGCCGTGGATATGTCATTCCCGAGGATGTGCGTGCCGTCTGCCACGACGTGATGCGTCACCGTCTGGGGCTGAGCTATGAGGCCGAGGCCAACAACATCAGCGCTGACGAGATCATCAGCAACATCCTTGACAAGATCGCAGTGCCTTGACGCTGGTTTTTAGTTGTTAGTTTTGAGTTTCTAGTTGCTGCTAACGTCTAGCGTCTAACGTCTATCGTCTAAAGTCTGAGAAATGGAGCAGAACGAACTGTTGCAGAAGGTACGCAAAATCGAAATCAAGGCCAAAGGACTCTCGCAGAACATCTTTGCCGGAGAGTATCACTCGGCCTTCAAGGGACGTGGCATGACGTTCAGTGAGGTGCGCGAGTATCAGTATGGTGATGATGTGCGCGACATCGACTGGAACGTCACTGCCCGATACAACAAACCCTACGTCAAGGTCTATGAGGAGGAGCGAGAGCTCACCGTGATGCTGCTGGTTGACGTCAGTGGCAGTCGCGACTTTGGTGCAGTGGGCGAGGTCAAGCGCGAGGTCATGGCCGAGGTGGCTGCCACACTGGCATTCTCGGCCATACAGAACAACGACAAGGTTGGGGTCATCTTCTTCACCGACCGCATCGAGAAGTTCATCCCTCCCAAGAAGGGTCGAAAGCACATCTTGCTTGTCATCCGCGAGCTGCTCAATTTCACCCCCCAGAGCACGGGCACCGACATCAATCAGGCACTGGAGTATATGACTAGTGCGCTGAAGAAGCGTTGCACCACCTTCCTGGTCAGCGACTTTATCGACACGCACGACTACTACAAGGCTATGTCGATTGCCAATCACAAGCACGACCTCATTGCCATTCAGGTCTATGACAAGCGCGAGGCACAGATGCCCAATGTGGGGCTGATGCGCGTGCTCGATGCCGAGCGAGGCACCATGCGATGGGTCGACACCAGCAGCCAGCGGGTCAGGCAGGCCTACAGCCGATGGTGGTATGACCGTCAGCAAGTGCTTAACGACACTGTCCAGCGCTGCAAGGTCGACTTGGCATCTGTGGCCACCGACGAGGACTTTGTGCGCTCGCTCATGGCACTGTTCAAACAACGAGGATAATTTTTAAATGCATAATGCACAATGCATAATGCGCAATGAGAATTAATAGATACACATTATTGATTGCAACGGCCATGATGTGGCTGGGCATTGCTGCAGGCAATGTCACCATCAAGGCCAAGCTCGACTCGACTCACCTTGTGATGGGGCGAGTAACGGCGTTGCATCTTGAGATTGTTCAGGACAACGGGACTCAAGGGCGGCTGGCATTGGAGAAGAGCGACACGCTAACATCGATGGTCGAGATCGCCAGCAAGCCCAAGGCCGACACCACACAACTGGGCAACAAACGCGAGCAGATCAACCGCGACCTCATCTTGCAGGCCTTTGATTCGGGGCTATATGTCTTGCCTCCCATCGAATATATTGTGGGCGCCGACACCGTGCAAAGCAATCCACTCAGCCTCAAGGTGCTCCCAGTGCCTGTCGACACGACTAAAAACATTATCGACATCAAGCCTGTTGAGTCGGTTCCGTTCAAACTCTTCGACTGGGTGCCCGACTGGATTGCCGACTACTGGTGGGCATGGTTACTGGCATTGTTGCTCATCGTCGGAGGCATTTACTACTACCTCAAGTGGTATCGTCACGGACGCAACCCGTTGCGGCCCGAGAAGAAGCGCCTGCCGCCTTATGATGAGGCCATGATCAACCTTGAGGCGCTCAAGCAGCGGCAACTGTGGCAGAACGGCCAAGAAAAGGAGTATTTCACCGGACTGACCGACATCTTGCGTGTCTACATTGACCGGCGCTTTGGCATCAATGCGGTCGAGATGACCAGTACCGAGATTGTGAAGACTTTGAAGGAACGCAACGAGACACGAGCCGTCAACGAGCAACTGACCATGATTCTTGAGATGGCCGATATTGTCAAGTTTGCTGCAGTGCGCCCGCTGGCCGATGACAACGAGATGGCCTATCAGCGTGCTGTCAACTTTGTCGAGCAGACCAAGCCCATTGTTGAGCCGTCGGCTGCCGACACCACAGAGAAGGAGGTGAAGCCATGACACAGATGTTGCATCCCCAGTGGTTGTGGCTGCTGCTGATCTATCTGCCACTCATTGCATGGTATGTCTATAACCACCGCAATGCGCATCCCACCATGCGCATGAGCACGACACAGGCATTCGATGGTGTGCCAGCTAGTTGGCGCACATGGCTCACTCACTTGCCATTTGCACTGCGTTTGGCTGCACTGGGGTGCCTTATCGTCATCCTGTGCCGTCCGCAGACTCACGACTCGTGGTCGACAAGCGACGTGGAGGGAACCGACATCATCGTGGCCATGGATGTCTCAACATCGATGCTGGCCAAGGATTTCAAACCCAATCGCATGGAGTCGGCCAAGAAGGTGGCGACGCAGTTTGTCGCAGGGCGCGAGCATGATAACATCGGTCTGGTGCTCTTTGCCGGCGAGAGCTTCACTCAGGTGCCCATGACCATGGACAATGCTACGCTGGTCAACGCCATCGGGCAAATCAAGATGGGGCTGCTTGAGGATGGTACTGCCATCGGCGATGGCATTGCCACCAGCATCAATCGCATCAAGGATGGCAAAGCCAAGAGCAAGAGCATCATCCTGCTCACTGACGGATCGAACAACACCGGAGTGGTTGCACCGCTCACCGCTGCTCAGATTGCCCATCAATATGGCATCAAAATCTACACCATCGGTGTCGGAAGCAACGGAACAGCTCCCTATCCTGTGGCTATCGACTTTGCAGGAAACATTCAATATCAAACCATGCCAGTGGTGATTGACGAGGCAACGTTGCGCAAGATTGCATCAGCAACCGGAGGCAAATACTTCCGTGCCACCAGCGGCAGCGTGCTTGCCCAAGTCTTCAAAGAGATCGACTCGCTCGAGAAGACCCACCTCGATGTGCAGCGATTCACGCACACCGAGGATCACTACATGCCTTGGGCCATTGCGCT
>DEKO01000018.1:0-4724 GCA_002353885.1 Porphyromonadaceae bacterium UBA2720 | reverse complement strand
CAAGGCACAATGCATAATGCACAATTCTAAATTCTAAAAAAGAATGTTCAGTTTCGCTAATCCACAATACTTCTATCTGTTGCTGCTCTTGCCGGCTGTGGCTGCTCTCTTCTGGTGGGCTAGGGCACGCAGGCGCAAGCAGTTGCAGACCTTCGGGCGCCAGCGTGTGGTGCAAGAGCTCATGCCCGATGTGTCGAACATCAAGCCGTGGGTCAAGCTGGCCCTTGAATTGCTGCTGCTCGCGGTGGTCATTATCATCTTGGCGCGTCCGCGCGCAGGGGCAAGCAAGACCACCGACAAGGTGCATGGCATAGAAGTCATGGTCGCCATGGACATCTCTAACTCGATGAACGCCAGTTGCTCAGACAATCCCAAGGATATCAGCCGCTTGCAGCGTGCCAAACTGCTAGTGCAGAAGATGATGGACTCGTTCGACAACGACAAGGTGGGTCTCATCGTCTTTGCAGGCAATGCCTACATGCAGATGCCCATGACCAGCGATGTGAGCTCGGCAAAACTGTTCTTGAGCAACATCAGCACCAACTTGGCCCCAACACAGGGAACAGCCATCGGAGCGGCCATCACACTGGCGGCACAGTCGTTCTCGCCCAGCAAAAAGTCACAGAAGACCATCGTCGTCATCACCGACGGAGAGAACTTTGAGGACGATGCGGCCAGCGCAGCTCATCAGGCACAGAAGCAGGGCATGCAGGTCAACGTCATCGGGGTGGGAAGCGCACATGGAGCACCCATCCCGATGCCTGAGGGCGGATTTCTCACCGACGACTCGGGACAGACGGTCACCACCTTCCTCAACGAGGAGATGGCTCAGAGTATCGCCAAGTCGGGAAAGGGAGTCTATATCAACGGTGGAGCCAACGATGCAGTCGAGACACTGCACGAGACGCTCGACAAGTTGGCTCGTACCGACTTGGAGTCAATCTCCTATACCAAGCACGACGAGCAATTCCCTGTCTTTGCTGTGCTGGCGATGTTGCTCCTGTTGGCTCTGTTGCTCTATACCGAGCGTCAGAGTCCATGGCTGCAGAAGTATAATTTTTTCACACGCAAACAGCAACAATCATGATCAAACGAATCGTCATCATACTCTTGTTGTGCCTTACTGTCACCACAATGACATCGGCAGCCGACCAAGATGTGCCCACCGTCAAGAAAGAGCGCAACCACATCAGGGCGGGCAACAACCTCTTCAACAAGAAGCGCTATGCCGAGGCCGAGGTCGAGTACCGCAAGGCTTTGCAGGTGGCACCGCAATCGGCCATCGCTCAATTCAATTTGGCAACTGCTCTGCTCAAGCAGGGAGGCGGTTCGGCGGGGCAGGACGACAAGAACAATCCTGTCAAGCAAGCGGCCGACATGCTCACACAGCTGGCCAAGAATGCACCCACCAAGTCGTTGCGCAGCAAGGCTAACTACGATTTGGGCAATTTGGCCTATGCCGGGCAGGACTATGCTCAGGCCGTGCAGCTCTACAAGCAGGCATTGCGTGAAAATCCTTCTGACGACCAGGCTCGGTACAACCTGCGCATGGCCCAGCTCAAGCTCAAGCAGCAACAGCAGAACCAGAACAAGGATAAGAACCAGAACCAGGACAAGAAAGACCAGGAAAAGAAGGACCAGGATAAGAAGGACCAGCAGAAGCAGGACCAACAGAAGCAAGATCAGCAACAAGACCAGAAGGACCAAAACCAGCCGAAGCAAGACCAACCGAAGCAGCAACAGCAGGGTGGCATGAGTCAGCAGAACGCCGAGCAGGTGCTCAAGACCATGCAGAACCAAGAGAACGCCACCCAGCAGCGCATCAATGCAGCTCGAGCTCAACAAGAACGGCGCGAACGTGCCCGTACTAACCGCAAATGGTAACGAATATGATGAAACTCAGGAATATAGTACTTTGTGCTCTGATTGTCACCATGCTGGCTGCACAGGCTGCGGTGTCGTTCACCGTGCAAGCCCCCAGGCAGGTCAACGAGGGTAGCAAGTTCAATGTCACCTTTGTGCTCAAGAATGCTGAGGGGTCAGGCTTTGTGGCACCCGACATACCCGGAGCCACTAAGATTTATGGCCCAGCTCTGTCGACAAGCTACAGCCAGTCGTGGGTCAACGGCAAGTCGAGTAGCTCGTCATCGCAGGAGTACACCATGATTTATAAGGCCAACCGGCAGGGAAGGCTCAGTGTTGGAGCAGCATCGGTCGATGTGAATGGGAGGCGCATGACCACCAAGCCTTTTACCATCGAAGTCTTGCCGCCCGATCATGCGGCCAACAGCCGGCCTCAATCGCTGCAAGAGGAACAGCGGCAGCACGAGCGGCGTGGGGTGCAATATGACGACCCCATCACCCAGAGTGCCGACAAGGCTGTGACAGGCAACGACATCTTTGTGCGCATCGAGATGTCCAAACCGCGTGTGTTCGAGCAGCAAGCTGTTGTGTGCACCATCAAGCTCTACACCAAGTATCAGGTATCGCAGTTCATTCCTACACTGCAGCCGTCATTTGACGGCTTCCTCATCGAGGAAATCCCCATGCAGCCCAGCCTGAACAACGTCGAGACACTCAATGGACAGCAATATATGGTCGCTGTGCTCAAGAAGTGCATCCTCTATCCGCAACAGTCGGGCAAACTCACCATCACATCGGGCAACTATGATGTCAACGTGGTGCAGTATGAGAACTATCGCACCATCTTCGGCACATTGTCGCAGCCTGTCGAGAAGAAACTGGTGGTCAAATCCAATACAGCCACGGTCAATATCTTGCCATTGCCCGAGCCCAAGCCTGCTGACTTTTCGGGGGCAGTTGGTCGATTCACTGTTGCGACAAGCATCAGTCCGACACCACTCAAGACCTATGCTGCAGCGACCTACAGCTATGTCATCACGGGCACTGGCAACCTTAAGTATATCAAGGCTCCAGAGGTCGCTTTCCCCAAGCAGATGGATGTCTATGACCCCAAGACCAATGTCAAGGTAAACCCCGGTGCGGGCGACATGAGCGGCTCGGTGCAAATCGACTACCCATTCATCCCACAGTTTGCAGGTGAGTTCACCATCCCTGCCAGCCAGTTCACCTTCTTCAACCCCGAGACCGAACGCTACGAGTCGGTACCCATTCCCGAGCAGCCCCTCAAGGTAGCCAAGGGCGAGGGAGCCCCCAGCAACCACTACCGGTTGCAGAACATGGACATCCGTCATCTGCATCAGGGCGATTTGAACTTGAGCAAGACGCGCACCTTCCTGGTCGAGAATTGGGGCTACTGGATGGGCTACATGATCCCGATGTTGCTCATGGCGGCACTGCTTGTCTACTATCGCAAGCAGCTGCGTGAACGGGCCGACGTGCGGCTCATGCGCACCAAGCGTGCCAGCAAGGTGGCACAGCGCCGTCTCAAGCAGGCACGGGCATCGATGGCACGAGGCGACCGGACGGCATTCTATGCCGACCTGCTCAGTGCCATGTGGGGCTATCTGAGCGACAAACTGTCTATCCCCGTCTCAGAACTGGACAAGGAGAATATCCAGGCCGAACTGGCACAATATGGTGTCGACGACCAGTTGCAGCAAGCCACACTCGACATGCTCGACAAGTGTGAGTTTGCACAGTATGCACCCGAACTGGCCAGCAGCGACATGGCGCCCGTCCTTGACGATGCGGCATCGCTCATCGACCGACTTGAGAATGTCAAACGCGCTAAAATTCAACCAGCATGAAACCTATCTTCATTACAATAATTGCCTCGCTGGTCATGAGCGCGATGACGCTCATGGCAACGCCTGCCATGGACAAGGCTGCACAGGACTACAATCAAGAACTCTACAACCAGGCTCTCAACGCCTATCTGTCGCAGGCCAAGACCGGCGAGGTGTCGGCCGACCTTTATTATAACATCGGCAACACCTATTATCGCCTCAAGGACAATGCTCATGCCATTCTCTACTATGAGCGTGCGTTGATGCTTGACCCTGGCCACAGCGATGCGCGATATAATGTCGACTTTGTGCGCACACGCGGAGGCATCGACGAGGATCAGGGAGCCAACATCTTCGGCATCTGGCTCGATGCTGCGGTCAGCCGCCTGTCGAGCAACTCATGGGCCGTCGTTGCACTGGTGTCATTCCTGCTCATGCTCGCAGCAGTGGCGGCCTATGTCTTCCTTGATACCGTGGCATGGCGCAAGGTGGGATTCTTTGGAGCCATCATTGCGTTGCTCATCACCATTGTCGCCCTGGTGTGTGCATGGCGCATGCACGACCGCGCCATCAATCATCGGCAAGCCATCGTCATGGCCAGCCCGGCTGCGCTGAGCACGTCGCCACGTGCTCCCAAGGACAAGACCGAAGTGGCCTTTGAGTTGGCGGCAGGCTTCAAGGTCACCATCACCGACAAGGTCACGACAGCAGGCACCGTCTGGTATCATGTCGAGACAGCCAGTCGTCGCCAGGCATGGATTAATGCCCGTGACCTCGAACTCATCTGATTAGTTTCTAGTTGTTAGGCCGCAATACTGGTAGACTTTGCTGCCAGGCTGGATTTATCACACTGAATACACTGAATACACAGAAAAAATAAAAATAATCTGTGTGAGATAAAATGACTTGTCCTGAACTGAGTTTACAAAATAGTAAACATTAAACAGGACAAAAAATGAAGTATGACAAGCGAAAGACGGATTATGAGAAATTGCTCATAATCAAGGAGTACTG
>DEKO01000181.1:19454-28333 GCA_002353885.1 Porphyromonadaceae bacterium UBA2720 | reverse complement strand
TGCATAGGGTAGGCCAACTTGGGTGTGCAACCCACGGCCAAGATAATCACCTTCACGTTGTCGCTCTCGATGTGGACATACTTCAAGTTCCAGTTCTTGCTCAAATCCACGGTGTCAAGTTTACTTTCTCCCAGCCACAGTTTCTCTAGGTTGGGGAACAAGGCGAGGTCTTCGTAGGTCGACACCTCAAACATGTCTGTGCGGTACTGCGTGAGGATGAGCGACTTAACAGAATCGGCCTCAACCCTTGAGATGTGGCCGTCGCCATCGGTGTCGCCTTTGAGCAGTGCGCGCCGCTCAATGTTGCGGTCAGCAAAAGTGAGACTTTGCGCACCGGCTTTGAAGGCGAAAAATGCACATAGGGAAATAATGAAAAATATCACGACCACAATCCAACCTTTGCGGCTCGGTTTTGTGTCCTCCATCATTTCCAGATTAACCCTGAGCTGTTCAAGCTCCTGAATCTGCTGAATGTGTTGCTGATTGAGTTCTTCGTCCATAACATTAGTCATAGGATTCTATATGTTATACAGAAAACTCTTCATGAAGGAAGAATCCAGATTGGCCTAAACGAAGAGTACATGACAATCGCAAAGGTATAACAATATCTTGGAAATCAGCAATTTTTTCCAAATATTTTTAAGTCTGTTGCATTAAAACTACTTAAATTGTCACATTTCTGACTACGCAAAAAGGCCGAGGATACCATTGCAGGTATTCTCGGTCTCATGTTAATGAAAACAAGCTGAACTATACCGTAAACAAATTCACCCCAAGTGCAACCGAAATTTTGGCAAGGGTGGCGAGTGTGAAGTTGTGTGTTCCGCTTAGCCATCGTGACACTTCGGCTTGAGTGTGCCCTATCATGTGGGCAAACTCTTTTTGTGTCAATCCCAGTTCTTTGAGGGTCGCGTCTAATTTGTCGGCTATGGCAAACGACATGTCAAGTTGCTTTTTCAACTCGGGAGGAGTCTCGGCAACTATCTGGTCAAACAATTTTGCAGCCGTTGTAGCTTGTCTCATTGTTAGTTGTTTTCGTTGCCGGTTTTGTTGTGTTGCAGATAGAAAATCTCTTTTTGTCGCTCGATTTCACGCTTGAGCATTTCTTCAGTGGGCAACATGGGCAGATATTTTGCTGCAAATAGCTGCTCATTCCCTTTGAGAATTGAGTATCGGGCTATGTCTTTGCTTGTTTCAGAGCAGAGCACGATGCCGATGGTGGGGTTGTCGCCCTCGGTGCGCTTGAGCTCATCATACATCCGTACATACATATCCATTTGTCCGACATCTTGATGAGTGATTACGCCCACTTTTAGGTCAAATAGGACGTAACATTTTAGAACAACATTGTAAAAAACGAGGTCTATATAATAGTCCTGTGTATCGGTGCGAATCAGTTGCTGACGTCCCATGTAAGCAAAACCTCGCCCCATTTCCATGATGTCCATAGCATGAGCAAGCTCCCGCTCTGCGTTCGACTTGCACAAGATTTGACTACTTAAGAAATTTGATTCCGTGTTCTTTGTGTGGGTTTTAAATAACGAACCTGAACGAACTTGGAACGACCGAAGTTGACGTACATGAAATCTGATGAACTTTGATGGAGTTTGATGGGTTTGATGGAAAATGATTCACCACCAAAGCCATTAAAACCCACCAAAGAGCATCAAAAATATTGTTCAATTGCGGATTGTTTTGAAATCACGTCACAAACCAGGGGGCATTTGCTACCGTTCACTTGTAGCGGTCGCTCAGGTTGTAGATGGCGGTGAAGATGTCGCGGTCGGCATCGGTCAGCTGCACGTTGCGGCGGGCCATCATGCGCTCGGCGATGCCCATGAACGCTTGCAGGGGCACATCTTTGAAACCGGCTGAGGCGCTGCCCTCCTGGAACGAGGCCACAAAGTTGCGCGGGAAGCCGGCACCATGGATGTTGACTCCCACGCCTAGCACGGTGGCTGTGTTGATCATGCAGTTGACACCAGTTTTGCTGTGGTCGCCCATGATCAGGCCGCAGAACTGAAGCCCGGTGCGAACAAAACGCTGGTCAACATAGTCCCACACCTTAATCTCACTGTAGTCGTTCTTTAGGTCGCTAGCCGTGGTGCCGCCACCCAGGTTGCACCACTCGCCGATGACCGCGTCGCCCAGAAAACCGTCGTGGGCCTTGTTGCTGTAGCCAATCATCACCGTGTTCTCGACCTCACCGCCAATCTTGCAGTAGGGGCCTAGCGTGGTCGCGCCATAGACCTTGGCGCCCATACGCACCTTGGCATGATCGCAGGCAGCAAACGCTCCACGGATCATCGCGCCCTCCATCACCTCGGTGTCACGTCCCAGGTAGATGGGACCATCGTGAGTGTTCAAGTATGCCCCTTCGACCCAAGCACCCTCCTCGATGAAGATGCGGTTGCGGTCACCAATCACAATGTTAGTCTCAGACAAGGGCTGCGACTGGCGGCCCGACGTCAGACGGTCAAAGTCGGCCTCAAGCACCTTGCCGTTGAGCAGAAACAGGTGGTAGGGACGTGTTATCATGTCAGGCTTCTGCCCGGGATAGACCACATTGCTCCAGTGACGGGCATCGAAGTCGTGAGCCGAGCCATTGAAGGCAATCAGGTCCTCACCTACCATCAAGGCCTCACCATGCTGCAGTTGCAGCACTTGCTGGGCTAATTCTGGGGTGGGGATAACGTGGCCGGCAACCAACAGGTTGTCGCGACGGGCCTTCAGCGGATACTTGCCCTTGAGGTATGGCACGGTCAAGTAACTGTAGGTAGCTTCGCCCAGCATCGAACGCCACTTCTCGTCGATGGTGGTGATGCCCACACGCAAGTGGGCCACGGGCCGTGTGTAGCTCAGCGGCAGCAGGTGACGACGCACCTCGGTGTCGTCAAAGATGATGATGTTACGTTTCATAGTGCGCCGCAAAGTTAATACTTTTTATTCGAATGCCGAAAATTCTTTTTGCAATGGCGATGTTAATAACGTGTGAATATCTTTTGACGTCAGCCGCTTTGCCGACACAGAAAGAAGCATTAACTTTGCACCGCTATTGGCCTTTTGGCTAAAAGCAAAAGCCAAAGGCTTTTAAAAGGCAAAAAGCTGAAAGCTTTTTAAAAGGCTAAGAGCAATAGCCAGAGGCTTTTAAAAGGCTTATAGCTGAGAACTAAGAACTAACAACTAAAAACTAGCGTCTAGCGTCTAAAGTCTAAGATTACATTATGCCCGAAGACAGACAATATCGTCGCCGTCCGCAACACGAGCCACAGGTCGTGAGCGAGTTTGGCAAATTGCAGCCACAAGACCTGCAGATCGAAGAGGCAGTGCTGGGTGCCCTCATGCTCGAGAAGGACGCCTACAGCATCGTCAGTGACATCCTCAAGCCCGAGAGCTTCTATGACAACGCCAACCAAAAGATTTACTCGGCAATCGTGTCGCTCGGTGCCAGGCAAAGGCCCATCGACATGCTCACCGTCACCGAGCAGCTGCGCTCGGACGGGACACTTGACGAGGCAGGAGGACCTTTGCGCATCAGCGAGCTCACAGGACGAGTGTCAAGTGCCGCCAACGTTGAGTTCCATGCGCGCATCGTCGCACAGAAGTATATCGCACGCGAACTTATCCGCTTCAGCAGCATGATTCAGCAGAAGGCGTTTGACGAGTCGATTGATGTCTATGACCTGATGCAGGAGGCCGAGGGCGGCCTGTTTGAGATCTCAAAGACTACGCTCAAGCGTGATGTGATACAGATTGACCCCATCATCGCCCAGGCGCTCAAGAAGATTGAGGAGGCATCGAACAATGAGAGTGGATTGAGCGGACTGCAGACCGGATTCCATGACCTGGACAAAATGACCGGTGGATGGCAGAACAGCGACTTGGTCATTATCGCTGCACGCCCGGCAATGGGTAAGACGGCATTGGTGCTCTCGATGGCCAAGAACATGGCTGTCGACTTCTCGTCGCCGGTCGCCATTTTCTCACTCGAGATGAGCAACCTGCAGCTGGTCAATCGTCTCATCAGCAACGTGTGTGAGCTCGAAAGCGAGAAAATCAAGAGTGGACAGCTCTCTCAGCCCGAGTGGGACAATCTCATGGCTCGAACCAAACTGCTCTATTCTGCACCACTATATGTCGACGACACGCCATCGCTCTCGGTCTTTGAGCTTCGCACCAAGGCGAGACGACTGGTCCGCGAGCATGGGGTCAAAGTCATCATCATCGACTACCTCCAGCTCATGAATGCCTCGGGAATGAAGTTCGGCAGCCGTGAGCAGGAGGTTAGCACCATCTCGCGAAGCCTCAAGGGACTGGCCAAGGAATTGAACATTCCCATCATTGCCCTGTCGCAGCTCAACCGCAGTGTCGAGACACGAGACGACAAGAATGGGAAACGCCCGCAATTGAGCGACCTGCGTGAGAGTGGAGCTATCGAGCAAGATGCCGACATCGTGTGCTTTATCCATCGGCCGGAATACTATCTCAGGAGCGGAGAGGATGCCGAGGGCAACGACATCAGAGGACTGGCCGAGTTTATCATCGCCAAGCACCGTAGCGGTGGAGTGGGGGATGTCAAACTCAGGTTCCGTAAGCAGTATACCCGCTTTGAGAACTGGGACGAGAATTACAACCTGGCTGCGAGCACTGAGAGCATCATACCCTCAAAGATGAACAGTCAGACCGACGATGCCATGGACATGCAAGGGGCACCATTCGCACCACCGCCGACTAATCCCGACTTTTTCACCGCTGGCCCCGACGAGCCCAAAGTGCCCTTCTGACACTTAGAGCGCACCGTTGTCGTTGTAGCTGTAGTAACGGCCACCTCGGCAAACGATGATGTGGTCAAGCAGCTGCATGTCCATCGTGCGACATGCGGCTGCCACCTTCTTGGTCAACTCGTTGTCTTGCATGCTGGGCCGCACGCTGTCGCTGGGGTGGTTGTGCGCCAGGATGATGGAGTCGGACAGGTGCTCGATGGCTGGCTTGAGAATCATCTTGAGGTCGCCGACAGCCAGCGATGTTCCGCCACTGCTGATGCGCTCCACACCCAGCACATGCTTGCTGCGGTTGAGCATCACAATCCATATCTCCTCGTGCGGCAAGGCGCCCATCTTGGCGCTGAGCAGGTCGTAGGCATCCTTGCTGGTCGTGACTTGGTACTCATCGTCGAAACGCTCCAGCTGGTAGCGACGAGACAACTCGAGTGCCGCCAAGATCTCGATGGCCTTTACCTCGCCGATGCCACGGTATCGGCGCACAAGGTCGTTGATGCTCAAACGAGCTATCTTGTAGAGCTTGTTGTCATGCTCATTGAGTATGCGTTGGCACAACTCGACAACATTCTCGCCCACGGCACCACTGCCGATGAGCAATGCAAAGAGCTCGCTCAGTGTCAGTGACCCGAAGCCATAGGCCTTGGCCTTCTCGCGCGGCCGCTCATCCTCGGCTACACACTGCTGCAGAGGCCGGGAACGGCGATATTCGACATCATATTCTTGATTCATTTGAGTCGTGTTTGGATGAGACATTAGTGTTGCTCAGCGCGTAGCGTGGTCTATTTGCCTTTGCGCATGGCAATCTCCTGGTTGATGTCACGGCCATGGCCCAGAAGAATCTTCCAGACATAGGCACGGATGAAGCCGATGCCATAGCTGCCCAGCTGCACAAAGCTCGTGACCACTGCCATGAGCGAAATCTTCAGGCTGCGCGTCTTGATCAGTGCGCTCACCCACAACAGCACAGCATAGAGCAACAATGGTAAGATGGCCCACCAACGCCAGAAGATGGCCAGCAGAATCAGCCCCAAACAGCCCAGAACAAATACGGCAGGCAGCGTGTGCACAAGCTTGAGACTGTCGGGGTAGAGCAGCTTGAGTGTGATGCGTGACATCCCGAACACGTGGGTCTGTCGGGCAAATTTGGCTAGGCTGGTGCGGCGCTTGTGATAGACGCATGCCTCACGGATCAGACGGATGTCAAAACCTGCCTGACGTATGCGGGTGCTCATGTCGATGTCCTCGCTGAACATCTCGCGAAAGCCGCCCACACGTTCCCACACCTGGCGAGAATAGCCCATGTTGAACGAGCGCGGAACAAATTTCTCAAGCTGCACCTTGCCGCCACGGATGCCTCCGGTGGTGAGGAAGGCGGTCATTGAGAAGCTGATGGCCTTCTGCAAGTCACTGAAGTCGTCACCAGCGGCATCTGGGCCACCGAAACAAGGAACATAATGCTCACGCAGAGCCTTTTGCAGATTGGCAAAGTAGTCGGGCGGAATGACACAATCACTGTCGAAGAACACAAAGTAGTCGCCCACCGCACGTTCAATGCCGTGGTTGCGAGCGATGCTTCGCCCCTCGTTATCCTTATAATAATAATGGACATCAATCTGGTCGCTATATCGCTCGACGATATCGCCACAGGGCTCGGTTGAGCCATCCTCAACCAAGATGGCCTCAAAGTCTTTGACGGTCTGTGCCGATAGGCTACGCAACAGGTCGTCCACCTCGTCGCGCCGGTTGTACACGGGTACTATGACTGAAAAATAGGGCATATTGTTCTAATTAAGGATTAATGAGGCAACGACAGATGTCGCGGCGTAGAGGACCGATTCTTCATTTGGCCTGTGAATCAATTCTCAATGTGCAAAATTACAAAAAAACTCGCAAAACGACTCAAAAAAGCGATGAAAACGGCACAAATTATCACAACATATTCGATATCAATAAGTTACTTTTTGATTTACTTTTTTTAACATCAATAATTTGTGTATTTAAAAAAAAATACTTTCCTTCCAACCGTTGAGACAATCAACAAGAGCTCATTGACATGCTGAAGAACTACAAGTGATTACATGTGCCAAATGCAACATGTATCGTGATAATTAAAATAATTATTAACCAAAACAAAAGCGTATGAAGAAAAAAAACACCATAATACACTCGACCTCAGGGTCAAACCCGGCAACTGCCGACAGCAACAACAGTCAAACCCCACAAACTTTATCTCTAACTATGAACGACACAACCACTACCCTCACAGGCAACAAGACAAAGAGCAAGAAGCAAACATGGACCATCGTCTCGGCCTTAGACCATGTTCTTGATCTTGCGCACGACTCGCGCCTGTGCCAAAAATTTTGGGATGACAGCAAAGATGCTGTGACCTATCTATGCTCGACCCTGTCGATGACTCCCATGCAAGTTCTCGTTCTCGCCGTTCTCATCGAGAGAGGGCATCCCATGTCCTACAGCGATCTGTGTGTCTACTTTGACTGCCGATGTCTGAGCGTCATGATGTATGCTGATGACATCGAAGGCCTGCTTGAGAAACGATGGGTGAGACGAGGATCGGTCTACGAGTTCTCAAGCAACTGCGACACTTTTTTGCTTGAACGTGGTGTTGTCGAGTCGCTTAGCCACAACCAAGTCTTCGTTCCAGAGCCTTTAGAGGGACTGACAACGCAGAGTCTTGTTAAACGCATTGTCAAACGACTTGACAAAAGTTTTGACGATGAAAACAATGACTTCCGCAATGACGAGTGCTGGTTAACCGAGTTGTGCAAGGCAAATGCTTCACTTCCGCTGTGTGCCGAGGCTTTGAGTTACCCTGCTGGCTCTCATGTTTTGTCATTGCTGATGTATGCCATCTATAACCATGACAAATTCACCGACACGGCTTTGCAGGAAGTTCATTACAACGAAATCCGCCAATTCTTCAAAAACAGCACCGACACTGATGAGATGTGTCAAGCATTGACTGAAGGCACTCATCCTATCATCTCCAACGGTCTGTTAGAACCGGCATTTAGAGACGGTCTGGCCGAGCCTGAGTTCCTGAAGCTGTCGCAACACGTGTTGGATGATCTGCTTGTCGGCTATGAACCAAGCAGGTCAGGCTGTACAACGGGAGAGGTGGAAAAGTCCAAATTATTGACCGATTACACCACCATCACAGCCAAGACGATGCACTATAATGCCGATGATGAGGTGCAAATTGCACAAGTCAGGCAACTGCTGAGTCAGGATCGCCTTGCCGATGTGCAGGAACGGTTGGAGCAGCAGGGCATGCGCAAGGGGATTGCCTGCCTGTTCTACGGATCACCTGGCACAGGCAAGACCGAGACTGTACTACAACTGGCGAGGCTGTCAGGGCGTGACATCATGAAGGTGGACATCGCCTCGATGCGCAGCAAGTGGGTGGGCGAGACCGAAAAGAACATCAAGAGGGTGTTCCGTCGCTATCACTATCTGTGCGGCACCAACGAGGTGATGCCCATATTGCTGTTCAATGAGGCCGATGCCATCTTTGGGCAGCGCATCGCTAACGCACAGCGTTCGACCGATAAGATGGAGAACGCCATGCAGAACATCATCCTTGAGGAAATGGAGAAACTTGAGGGCATTCTCATAGCCACAACCAACCTCACGAC
Organism: Porphyromonadaceae bacterium UBA2720; assembly: GCA_002353885.1. GTDB lineage: Bacteria > Bacteroidota > Bacteroidia > Bacteroidales > Muribaculaceae > Sodaliphilus. Next base: position 19,896 of record DEKO01000181.1, on the reverse strand, counting down.
CAACCTCGACCCGGCCTTTGAGCGCCGATTCTTGTTCAAGGTTGAGTTTCACAAACCCGATGTGGATGTGAAGTCCAAGTTGTGGCAGTCAATGTTGAATGGCATCAGCGATGACGACGCATTGCGCCTTGCCGCACGCTATGACTTCTCGGGAGGACAAATTGAAAACATCGTGCGCAAATGCAAGATTCATCAAATCCTCACCGGTCAGGAGGCCACTATAGGCGAGATTGAGACATTCTGTAGCAACGAGCTGCTGAGCAGCAACGCCGACCGCCGCCAGTCGATAGGCTTCAGAGCCTGAACACTTTGGCAGGATCGTAAATGCCTGGGCTCATGGTCGACCGAACTCGCGACAAAGCCACCGATGACAAAGAATCAATCGTAGTTACCCGTTGGCGGAATTAAAATTGTTGTCCGTAATTAATAGAACGTATGTGTT
>DEKO01000181.1:2246-19306 GCA_002353885.1 Porphyromonadaceae bacterium UBA2720 | reverse complement strand
ACAAACTGCATTGTGTTTTAATTCCGCCAACGGGTGTAGTTTCATTTGATTAATTGTCTGTCAAGGTCCGCATTGTTGAAGCTGGGAGAAAAACAGTCCAATTCATAACAGAAGGTGAACTTTCACAACACAAACACTGCCAAAAAACTGTTTTAGAAAGGCAAAAAACCGATTATTCTTATTAACTTTGCACAATTAAAAAGTTTTACACCCAGTGCCACGGCACCAGCACACTTGAACTCAGAGACGTGTTCTCTGTCACTCTGCTGCAACCGGCAGATGTCGTCAGTGTTCAACTGCTGTCGACAACAAGGTTCCTTGCTGGATTCTGAGCCTTGCTCGTGGTAGCTTATCCTTTACTTAACTCAAGTTTTGCAAGTGGCTACTTTTATGTAGTTAAAGGAGTTAAGTAGTTATGTAGTTAAGACGATAGTCTTTTTGTTAGCTGTCCACTGTTCGCTAATCAGGTAACGTCTTAACTCCCTTTAACTCCTTAACTCCTCCAGAAACTTGAGTACTTATTAATTCTCGCTGTTGAAGGGAAACACTTTATTCACGAGAATTCACCAATCTTAATGACTCATTAAAACAGTTTTATTCCATGAAGATAATTTGTACCAGCGACTGGCATTTGGGCAATCTGTTCCATGGCGCCGACCGGCTGAAAGAGCATGAGCACTTCTTGCAATGGTTGCTCAGCCAGATCGAAGAGCATCAGCCCGATGCACTGCTTGTGGCGGGCGACGTGTTTGATAACGGCAACCCTTCGGCCAGGGCTCAGTCGGCCTACTACAAGTTCCTGGCCGAAGCAACCCAGCGCCATCACGATATGACCATTGTCATCACAGCCGGTAATCACGACTCGGCCAGCCGATTAGAGGCTCCACGTGAGTTGTTAACGCACCACCATGTGGAGGTTCGCGGCACCATCAAGCGTCATTGGGGCAACGATGCCGAGGCTACAGGGCAGATGGTGACCGACTATGATGACCTCATCATCCCCATTGGCATTGGCAATGCCAACAGGGCGGTGGTGTTGGCAGTGCCCTATCTGCGCACCGACATCATGATGGGCGCAGGCAGCTATTCGCAGGGTGTCAACAACTTTCTGCGTTCGCTCACTCGTCGCGCTCGCGAGCTATACCCCGGCACACCGCTTGTCATGATGGCTCACATGTATGCCACCGGTGCCCAGATTGCCGACGGCGCTAGCGAGCGCATCATCGTCGGCGGGTTGGAACAAGTGGACATGAAAGGGTGGACTGACCACCCTGACTACCTGACATGTGGCCATATCCACAAGCGCCAGCACATCTTGAATACCGACTGGGCACGATACTCGGGCAGTGTGCTGCCCATGTCGTTTGCCGAGAAAGACTACACCCATGGTGTAGACCTGTTGACACTAACTGTTGGTTGCCACCCCAAGGTCGAGCAACTCGTCTACAAGCCCCAGCGCAGCCTGGTAGTTCTTCCTGAAGACGATGTGCCGCAAACCGCAGCACAGCTCAGGAAGCTCATCAACAAGACATTGGAAGATCGGTTGGGCGACAACCTCACCGAGAATGCGCCCTATGTTGCCATCAAAGTTGCGCAAGACAAGATCAGTAACGACGAGGTTCGCCAGCTTGAGCTATTGGTCGCCACCAAGAACGCCATCCTGTGCAAGATTCAAAAGTCAATGCCTCTGTCCCTAGACGGAAATGCTGAAGAGGTGCCCGAGCTCAAGAGCGTCGATGACATCTTGAACCGCGACCCCATGGACACCCTGCGCGATGCATTCCGAATCATGAACAATGGTCAAGAGATGAACGAGCGGCAAGTGGCAATGCTCTCGGAACTAATCAAAAACATTCAACACGAAACCACCCCATAACAATAACATGAAACTCATACGACTCGAAATCCTCAACCTGGCTTCGCTCGACCGTCCCGAGGGCGAGGTCATCGACTTTGAACAAGGCTCACTGGGCAGCAGCAACATCTTCAGTATCGTGGGGCCCACCGGTAGCGGCAAGTCGACATTGCTCGACGCCATTTGCCTGGCTCTGTATGGACGCACACCCCGCTATCCGCGCAAATCGGGAGAGCAAGGCAGAATCACCGTCTACGGCACTGCCGAACCCGGCGAAACAAATCGCCTCGCCCCCACCGACAGCCGCAACATCCTGACTCGAGGCAAGAAAGACGGCTACAGCAAGCTCACTTTCCAGACCAACGACGGCTGCATATATCGCGCCGAGTGGCATGCACACTTCAGACGATTAGTCTACGCCAACCCGGAAAAATTGTTATTCCGCCTCACCAAGGGCAGTGATGGTGTTGTGACCGAACACGATGAGGACTGGAACAGCTTGCCCCAACTCATTGGACTCGAGTTCGAACAATTTCTCAACACCGTGCTGATTGCCCAAGGCGCGTTTGCCGACTTTATCAATGCCCCCGAAAAAGACAGATTCGCCTTGCTTGAGAAACTTGTTGGATGCGAAGATCTTTATACCCACATCGTCGATCAAATCGTAGCTCACAATGCCGAAGCAAACCGTGCCTACACCGAGGTCAGCGCCACTGTCGAGACCATCAAGCAAGACTTGCTCACCGACGAGGAGTTGGACAAACTGGACCATGAGATTGACCAACTCAACCAAGCCGAGCAAGAATTGAGCGCACAGCTCAAGGACGTGGATGACCAACTCAGATGGCATGAACTGGAGGAACGATTGGCCAATGACGTCGCAACAAGCCGGGCCAATGCCGACAAAGCCCAAGATGCTCTTGCCGCCTATGCCGACACCACCAGTCGGCTGACATTGCACGACGCTCTCACACCAGCCATCGACATCTTGCGCCAAGTTAAACGCCTGGAGCAAGAGTCGGGCGTACTGCTAGGCACCATTAAGTCAAGCGAACATAAAGTTGCAAAGCAAACCGAAGTAATCCAAACCGAGAGCGAAAAACTGGAGAGCTTGAATCATGTGGCCCAGACCTCCCGCCAAGCCATCGAGGATGCTGCGCCACACATCCTCAAGGCACGCGAGTTGATCACCAAGATTGATAACGCTCAAACCACACTGACCGACAGGCAGCAGACCAAGCTCAATGCCGAGCAAGAGCGTAATGCAGCACAGAAGGCCTTAGAACAGAACATGGCCGACATCGCCAAGGCCGAACAAGCCGCCGCCGAAGCCAAAGCCCTCCTTAACGACACGCAAACCCGGCTGCAGCGCGAGCATGAAGAGCTTGCCATCGGTGTGCAAACCGTCCAAAGTCAGCTCAAAGCCGAGCAAGCCAAAATCGAAGGCATTGATGTGGAGCGACTGCAACGAGACAAGTCAGTTGCCGACAGTGCAGTGAACGACTTGTCGCGTGCCATCGACATCGTTAGTCGGCTGAATCAAGCCACCGACGAGCACAAGGCCAAAACAGAACGGCAATCAAGCCTCGAGCAGGACAATGCGGCCGCCCGTTCACTGCTGGCACTTCTCGACATTGCCCAACTCACCCAAGAGGTAGACACGCTCAACAAGAGTTTTACACTCATGACCAGCGAGCGATGGGAACTGCATCGCCACACGCTCACCGATGGTGAGGCCTGCCCTTTGTGCGGAGCTACCCAGCATCCCTATGTGGCCGATACGGCTCTCTATGACGAAGCCAAGACAAGCCTGCACACCCTGCTCGCCACCAAACGCGCCGAACTCCAGCGGCAGAATGAGGTCAGCCAACAACAGACGGCCATCATCGCACGCAATGAGGGCGAGATGTCGCTCATCGCTGGACGGCTGCAGCAACTGGGCCGCGACATCTCACACCTCGATACTGAGTGGAACTCGTTGCAACGACATCACAACTGGCCCAAGAATTTAGCCGGTTTGGAAGGGCTTAAACCCGACCTGCAGCACACTCAGGAAGTTGCCGCCAAGGTACTCAGTGCCTATAACCGCACTCAACAGAAGATTACCCAACTTGTCAAAAAGAAAGACTCGGAGGAGCAAGCACTCAATAACTTTGCCGCTATTGAGAAGCAACAACTCGCCCAGGCCGAGCGTAAAGTGAGCGAGTGCGACACGCAATTGGCCAGCCTCAAAGCTGTTACACCAACCTTATCGCAACACCTTGCCGACAAGCAACAGGCACTGGACTCCGCCACTGGGGCCTGGCAGTTAGCCACCGAAGCGCTCAATCGGTTCAAGGCACAGTATGAGCAGGAACTGGGTGGAAAACACCCCGACACCGTCGAGCAACACCTGGCCAAGGTCAAGGATGATGCCGAGGCCGCTATCGTCGGACAGAATACACTCATCACCAAGCTGAAGAACGACTTGAGCGCACTGTTAGGTGCACTCGAGAACCAGCGCAAACAACTTGCCCAAAAGCAGCAAGAGCTGACGCACACACAGCAACAATTGACCCAGTGGATGACCGATTACAATGCCCACGAGAATAGGCTCAAAGAGGTCACACAGGCCGATGTCGAAGTCCTGCTCTGCGCCACCGACGACTGGGAGAACATCCGCATGACCGGCAACCGCTTAGCACAGGATCTGGCTTCGAAACGTGCAGTGCTGAATGTGGCCCTGAATACCCACGCCGAGCACCAGCACACCAAGCCCGAGTTGAATCGCGAACAGCTACAAGTCCGCCTGGCTGAGCTAAAACAGAGCAGCCGACAAGAGCAGCTCATCAACGCCAAAACCCTGAGGAAGAAGCACGACGATGCACGCGCTAGTCTGGGCGAAAAAGATGCCGCTCTGCAACAAGCCAAGCAGGCTGTGGATGACTGGAAGGGCATATACAACATCATTGGCAACACCAAGGGCGATACCTTGCGCAAGATTGCCCAATGCTACACCTTGGGCTTCCTGGTCGAGCATGCCAATGCCGAAATTGCTAAGTTCAACAGCCGCTATAGGCTGCAGCAAGTCAAAAACTCGCTGGGTATCCGTGTCATAGACCACGACCGTGCCGACGACGTGCGCGACGTCACCACGCTATCGGGCGGTGAGACGTTCATTGTCAGTCTGGGGCTGGCACTGGGGCTGTCGTCACTGTCGTCACGCAACATCCGCTTTGACAACTTGTTTATTGACGAGGGATTCGGCACACTCGATGCCGACACGCTGGCCACAGTCATCGATTCGCTGGCCATGCTGCAGACATCGCAGGGCAAGAAAGTGGGCGTCATCAGCCACACCGACACCATGAGTGAGCGCATCACCACACAGATTCGGGTCATTCCCAACGGCTCGACTGGCAGCAGCCGCATCGAGATTGTGCCTTAACAAAGGGGTTGGAAATCTCGGAGATCTCGGAAAACTCTGAGAACTCCGAGATTTGCGTGTTTAAATAGCGCGTGATTGCGAAAAAATGTGTACCTTTACGGCCTAAAAACTCAGTAGATGAAAAAATATTACCTTCTCACGTTATTAATTGTCGCCTTGGCTGCAATGCTGCAAGCTGCAGTACCTGTGGGCTACTATAGCACGCTGGCAGGCAAGAGTGGACAGGCATTGAAGAATGCCATACACGACCTGGCTATTCAACGTACAGTGCATAGCTATGGCAGTTTGTGGACCTACTTCCCGCAGACCGACTGTATGCCCGACGATCACACTCGTGTTTGGGACATGTACAGCGACTATACCTACTACTTCAGCTCACGGCTGGGCAATAGCACCAGCGGTATGAACAAGGAGCACTCGGTGCCCAAGAGTTGGTGGGGAGGATATAACGAAGGCCAGGGATACATCGCCTACACCGATCTGAATCATCTCTATCCCAGTGATGCTGAGGCTAATGGAGCTAAGTTGCACTATCCATTGGGCGAGGTGTCGAGCACTTACTTTGACAATGGTGTGACCAAGACTGGACCGCCTCGTGCGGGGCAGGGTGGAGGCGCTAGCACCGTCTTCGAGCCAGATGACCGCTACAAAGGTGACTTTGCGCGTACCTATATGTATATGGCAAGTGCCTATCAGGACTATCAGTGGAAATACACTTGGATGATGGGCAACGGGTCGTGGCTCACACTCAACCAGTGGTCTATTGACTTGTTGCTGCGTTGGGCACGAGAAGATCCTGTGAGTGACAAGGAGAAGGAACGAAATGATGCCGTCTATCGGTGTCAAAACAACCGCAACCCGTTCATTGACTTTCCTGACCTGATGGAATACATCTGGGGCAACCGCAGTGGTGAAGTGTTCACCGGCGGTGACGATGTCATTGATGGCCCACCAGAACTGATTTCGCCAGTGCAGGACACAGAGATTTATTTCGGCGAGGTGGCACTGGGCAAGAGCTTGAATATCACCGTCTATGTCAAGGGACACAATCTGACCAGCAACTTGTCGGTGACCATCTATCGCGACGACGCGGCCATGTTCAGCCTGCCTGTCCGGTCGATTGATCGGTCGACGGCCTGCAGCAACCAGGGCTATCCACTGACCATCACTTATACACCCACCGAGCTGGGCAGCCACAAGGCTCGTCTACTCATCAGCGATGGTGGACTGACAGGCAGCTTCGGCATGGGATTGAATGCCACTTGCTTGGCTGTGCCCAACCTGCGCACAGTCACCGCACTGCCTGCTCAAGAGATCACTGACAGCGGCTATGTGGCCAGCTGGCAGCCTACGGGTGACGTGGTGGACTACTTTGTGGTTAACCGCACCATCTATGACCGCCAGGGAACAATCGTCGACAGCGAGTCGTTCACCACCGATGACGGCGAACAGAACACACTGCAGTTCACCGACCGCAATCCCGAGCATATACACACCTACACCGTGCAGGCCTATCGTCTGGGCTATCTGTCGCCCGAGTCGAACGTGATCACCATCGACCACAGTGGCATCACAGGTGTCGAGGCCGACCGTCCATTGGCATTGCTCTCTTGCGATGGCGGCGTGCTGGTCAAGTGTAGCGAGCCACTGAACGATGTCATTATTTACACACCCAGTGGACAAGTGGTGCGGCGCATCGGTGTGGTATGCAGCGATGACATCATCGCGTTGCCGGCCGGTGTCTACATCCTCACGACTCGTAATAGCCGACAGGCCTATAAGATTCTAGTTTTCTAGTCGTTAGACTATAGTCTAGGAAACTTTAAACTCGAGACTCATAACTCATAACAACAAAATACAACCGCTTATGAAAAAGTTTACTTTTCTGATGATTGGTCTGGCTGCCATGTTGAGCCAGACGGTGACGACCCAGGCACAAGTCACGCCCCCACAGGGTGTCGAGCCTGCTATGTATGTCTTCAACGGTCATGACACCTATGTCGACCGCGACAAGTCGTTCGAGGTGCAGATTGTCATGGATGGCGACCAGGTCTACATCCAGGGGTTGAGCGAGTATTACACGGCAGGTTGGGTGCAGGGCACACTTGTCAACAATGTGCTCACTATCCCAGCTGCCTATATGGGAACGTTCAACTTCTGGGGCGATGAGTATGCTCTCGACTTCGATGGTGCCGAGTTTGCATATGACGAGATAGCCAACATCTTCTCAGCCCCCGATGGCTACACCACATCGGTTGAGGGCGAGTTGCTCGACGAGTTCACCAATGTCACCCTCACGGGTGCTGTTGCTGAGGCTGCCACGCCTGCAACTCCCACAATCACCAACTTCACTCAGGACGACTATGGCTACTTTGTGACCATGGACATTCCTGTACAGGATGTCGACGGCAACGACCTCTATGCCTCACTACTGTCGTATCAGATGTATTATGTCGTTGATGGCGTGACGCACGAGTATGTGTTAACACAGGACAACTACGTCTTCCAGGAACTTGAGACGATGACCGAGATTCCTTACAACTACACTGACTCCTACGATGTTGACGAAGGCGGCAAACAGGTTTACCTCTATGCCGACGACATCGAGCAATGGACTGCATTTGGTGTCAAGAGCATCTACCGGGCAGGCGACCAGGTCAACGAAAGCCCAATCTTCTGGTATCAGCTGGCTCAGACCGGTGTTAACAATATCAACGAAGCACAGCCGACCCAGATCCACTTTGTCGACCTTCAGGGACGCAAGGTCAACGATGAGGCTCATGGACTGCTCATCAAGATTGAGCGTCAAGCCGATGGCACCGTCCGTGCCACCAAGGTCATGAGATAGACTTGTGAAGTACATACCCAAACAAAACAGGGCAGTATCAAATATTTTGATACTGCCCTGTTTTGTGTCAGTGCTGAAAACAACAAATGCCGCCCACGATTGTCACACAATCACGACGGCTATACTGTTGCGCCTCGGCCACGATGGCGTGAGGCTGGATGTCTGAGCGACGACTTACTTGTAGACAGTGTCGCTGACAGTGAGGCTGTAACGACCCTTGGCGCGACGACGAGCGAGCACCTTGCGGCCATCCTTGGTTTTCATACGAGCACGGAAACCATGCTTGTGAGCCTTCTTCAGGTTCGAGGGTTGGAATGTACGTTTCATTGCTATCTAATGTTTTTTAATTGTACATGTTGTGAGTTAACCGATTGTCGCTCCTTGCGCGCCCTGAAATTGACGGATAACCACAGGGCAGTGCGAAAAAAGCGGTGCAAAATTACTGCAATTTTTCAAAATACACAAGCAAGAGAAGAAAAAACACCATTTTTTTTTGATTTCTCCCTGATTTAGACTACCTTTGCACCGAATTTTTGAAATTACACATTTAATAATATATAATTAGCACTTTATGATTAACGCTCAAGACATCAAAAATGGTACTTGCATCCGCCTGGATGGCGACCTGTACTTCTGCATCGAGTTCCTTCACGTCAAGCCTGGCAAAGGTAATACCTTTATGCGCACCAAGCTCAAAAACGTTGTCGATGGCCGTGTCCTGGAACGTCGATTCAACATCGGTGAGAAGCTCGAGGATGTGCGCGTAGAACGTCGTCCCTATCAGTATCTCTACATGGATGGTGAGGACGCTATCTTTATGAACCAGGAGACCTATGAGCAAATCCCCATCAGCAAGGAACTTATCACTGGCGCTGACTTCATGAAGGAAAGCGACATCGTCGAGGTGGTTAGCGATGCTTCGACCGAGACCATTCTTTTCGCAGAGATGCCCATCAAGACTCAACTCAAGATTACTTATACCGAGCCTGGAGTCAAGGGTGACACTGCCACTAACTCGCTCAAGCCGGCTACTGTCGAGACAGGAGCAACTGTGCGTGTGCCTCTGTTCTGCAACGAAGGTGAGATCATCGAGGTCGACACACGCGACGGAAGCTACCAGGGACGCGTACGCTAAACGATAGCAAAGGGATTTAATAATAATGGTTCACTGCAACACACATTGGGTTGCAATGAACCATTGTTTGTTAGATCTTAACGATCAATCTTCTCAAGCAGCGATGGGTGGATGTAGGTTGTGGCAACAGCAACTACACCCTCGATCGAAACCACGACGCGACGGTCGCCCTTGACACGAACAAAGATGCCCTCGGCGCCCTCAAACGGACCTCCCAAGATGCGAACCCGGTCACCCTGGCTGAAGTCGCCAGGATTGGGCGAGAGGTAGACCAGTTGCTCGTCGTAGGTGCCGGCTACGGCTATGAAACTCTCCATCTGATCTTGAGGAACGATGACAGGAGTGCGTCGGCCATTGGGCTCGCGGCGCATAATGTAGCGGATGGGCAACGATGTCGTCTCCTTGTAGTGACGCATTCCGCTGGGGCTGATATAGATGAATATCAGGTTGTGGACCGAAGGGACAAGGCGTTTCACTAGACGGCCATCTCGCACCTGGGCCTTGTACTGCATGGGCACAAAGCTGCGAATCTTGAGCTCGTCAAGCTCGGCTTTGACCTTCATCTCGCGGTTATAGGTCACACGGATGGCATACCATACCGCCTGTTCGTTGTTATTGCTTCTCTCGTCCATTGCGCCGCAAAGTTACGACTTTATTCGCAATTTTTGCGCCCGGTCTACGTTTTTATTTTTAATCAATCGCCCCTATTTTTTAACAAGAGCAACACATGATCAAAAAATGGAAAACCCTCGATAGCCGCTACATCATCCAGAGGCCATGGCTCACGGCGCGGGTCGACCGCGTCCAGTTGCCCAGTGGTGTCATACATCCCGAGCACTATGTGCTCGAATATCCCGACTGGGTCAATGTCATAGCCATCACTGCCGACGGAATGTTTGTCATGATTCGACAATATCGTCATGCCATGGACCAAGTGTTGACTGAACTCTGTGCCGGGGTCAGCGAGCAGGGCGAGACGCCCGAGCAAAGTGCGCGCCGCGAACTGCTCGAGGAGACGGGCTATGGTGGTGGCACATGGCGCGAAATCATGACCATCGGGCAGAACCCCAGCATCTGCGACAACATCACGCACTGCTTCCTGGCACAGGGGGTGGAGCGAATTGCCGATCAGGCGCTGGAGCCCACCGAGGATATCGAGGTCATTCTCATGACACGACAGCAGGTGCATCAGCTGCTGGAAAATAACCAGATGCTGCAAGCACTCATGGCAGCACCGTTATGGCGCTATTTCGCCGAGCATCCATGAACAAATGACCAGGGCCATCTGTCTGAACAGATGGCCCTGGTTGTTAAGTGTGAATGTTACGACTCAATTACTTGCCGGCGGCAATCTCCTTGAGCAACTCAACAGTGAAGTCCCAGCCCTTCTGCACGGCGGGGATGTGGCAACGCTCGGCAGGCGAGTGAACGTCTTGCAGCGTCGGACCATAGCTGATCATCTCCATGTGAGGAGCAGCCTGCAGGAACAGACCGCACTCCAGACCAGCGTGGATGGCCTCAACCACAGGCTTCACACCATACAGCTTCTCCCAGCTAGCCACAGCCAGGTGCAGCAGAGCGCTGTCCATGCGGGGCTCCCAGCCCTGGTAGCTGCCCTCGCGCAGCACCTCGTTGGCGCCGGCCAGACGCATCACGGCCTCAATCTGTGCCACGAGCTCCATCTTGCGGCTCTCGACAGCCGAGCGGCTGAAGGCCTCGACCACAAACTTGCCGTCACGCATCTTGATGCTGGCCAGGTTGGTCGAGGTCTCGACCAGACCCTCAATCTCCATGCTCATCGATGCAACACCGTGAGGAGCGGCAAACACAGCCGTGATCACACGGCATGCAGTGCATGCGTCCACAACCTTGGCGGGAGCGTCAACGCTCTTGCACTCCATCTCAAAGCACTTCTCGGTCACGTGATACTCGTTCTCGACCTCGGCCTTGAACGTGTTGAATGCCACAGCAAACTTCTCCTTGTCCTCGGGCTTGATGCCGATGACGGCCTCGGCGGTGAAGGCGATGGCGTTATGCAGGTTGCCCGAGTCGATCTTGGCCAGGCGATAGTCGATGCCCATTGTGCACAGCAGGCGGGTAATCAACTTGGTGGCGCTGGCAAAGCCCTTGTTGATGTCAGTGCCCGAGTGGCCGCCGTGGAACTTGGCAAAGTTGATCTGGAAGTAGACCAGGTCCTTGGGAGCGTCCTCTTCCTTGTAGTCAAACTTGAAGATTGAAACCAGACCACCGGCGCAACCCACGGTGATGACGCCGTCGTCCTCGCTGTCAAGGTTCAGCAGATAGTCACCACGCAGCATGTCGGCCTTGATGTTGCTGGCACCGGTCAGACCGGTCTCCTCGTCGACAGTGGCAAGGGCCTCCATCGGACCGCACTTGATGTCGGGGTCGGTGATTGCTGCCAAGGCGATAGCAAGACCCATACCGTCGTCAGCGCCCAGAGTAGTGTTGTTGGCGCGAACCCACTCACCGTCTACGATGGTCTCAATGGGGTCGTTGTCGAAGTCATGGTTCGACGAGGCTGCCTTCTCGGCAACCATGTCCATGTGACCCTGGAGAACAACACCTTTTGCATTCTCAAAGCCAGGAGCGGCTGGGCGGAACATAGCCACATTGCCTACCTCGTCGACCTTGTACTCGAGGTTATTCTTTTTAGCGAAGTCTACAAGCCATGCTTGGATTTTTGCCAAACGGCCACTGGGGCGGGGCACTTGGGTAATCTCGTCAAAGATTTGCCATACACGTGCCGGTTTCAGATCTTTTACGGTCATAATTGTGATGTTATTAAAAAGGTTAGAAATGTTAGTTATCGTTATTGCGGGCGAAATATTGTTAAATACTCGCAAAAAGCACCGCTAAGTTACGGCTTTTTTTTGAAATGAGCCGAAAAAAGTCAGTATATTTGCATCGTTTTTAGTATTTCTTAAACGCATCAATGGCCGTTTTATTGTCTACTATACTACTTATCGCTCTGGCTGTGACATTGTTAGGCGTTAAAATCTTCTTTGTAAAAGGAGGAAAATTTCCTAACACACACATTCATGGCAATCCCGAGATGAAAAGACGGGGCATCACTTGTGCGAGAGACGAAAAATTTTACGAATAACAGATATACAGAAATGAAATTGACAAGACGTTTTGCTCAGTTGGTTTGCATCGCTGCTGTTGCAGTGATGGCTTTTTCGTGCAACAACAATCAGCAACAGAATGCTAAATCGACAAGCTCGATGCCTCAGGCTGCGATGGAAAAAATGACCATCAGATTTGTTGATGAGGACTCTATTATGAACAACTATAGCTTGGCGAAGGACATCAACGAAGCCATGTTGCGGCGACAGAACCAGTTTGATGCGGCACAGAGCCAGAAGGGCAACGAAATCAGCAAGTTCGGAAATGCCATGCAGCAGAAGTATCAGAACAATGGTTATCTGACAGAAGAAAGCTTCAAGGCCGACCAAGCCAAGTTGCAAAAGATGCAAGACGACGCGCAGAGCTACCTGGGCAAGCTGCAGCAGAGCATCCAGAACGAGCTCAGCCAGAGTCAGGTACAGCTGCTTGACTCAATCGACAATTTCATGAAGGAGTATGCCAAGCAGAAGGGATATGACATGGTCTTGCGCAAGAGCGCCACACTTTATATCGACCCCAAGTACGATGTCACACAAGATGTCATCGAAGGGTTGAACAAACGTTACAACAAGGTGGCTAAGAAATAGTCGAGAGCCTAGCGACAAAGAGACTAGAACTGATATGGTTCTGTGGGCCTCGGTTCAGCCGAGGCCTTTTTTAAACCCTCAATGAGAAGAAAACATGGGATTTATTGACGACAGCAAGCGCAACATCAGCACCGTCGAACAGGAGACAGCAGTGCTCGTGGGACTGATAACACCGCAGCAGAACGAGGCAAAAGCCGCCGAATATCTCGATGAGCTGGAATTCTTGGCCGAGACGGCCGGAGCCGAGACCGTTAAGCGGTTCACACAGCGATGCGACGCGCCCAACAGCACCAGCTATGTCGGCAAGGGAAAGCTTGAGGAGATTGTCGACTATGTCGAGAACAACCAGGTGAGCCTGGTCGTATTCGACGATGACCTCTCGCCCAAGCAGATTGCATTCATCCAGAAGGCTACACAGGTCAAGGTGCTCGACCGCACCACGCTCATCCTCAACATCTTTGCCAAGCGTGCGCAGACGGCCAATGCCAAAATGCAGGTTGAACTCGCGCAGTACCAGTACCTGCTGCCGCGGCTCACGGGCATGTGGACTCACCTTGAGCGTCAGCGAGGCGGCATCGGCATGCGTGGCCCTGGCGAGACACAGATCGAGACCGACCGCCGAATCATCAAGACCAAAATCTCGTTGCTCAAGCAGCGACTGGCCGACTGGGACAAGCAGAAGGTCATCCAGCGCAAGAACCGCGGCAAGCTCACCCGCATCGCACTGGTAGGATACACCAATGTGGGCAAGTCCACGCTGATGAACGTGCTCAGCAAGAGCGACGTCTTTGCCGAGAACAAACTATTTGCAACACTCGACACAACCGTCCGCAAGGTGGTCATCGAGAATCTGCCGTTCTTGCTAAGCGACACCGTCGGTTTTATCCGCAAGCTGCCAACCCACCTGGTTGAGTCCTTCAAGACCACGCTCGACGAGGTGCGCGACAGCGACATCTTGGTGCACGTGGTCGACATCTCGCACCCGCAGTTTGAGGAACAAGTCGAGGTGGTCAACCGCACATTGCAGGAAGTGTGTGATGCCGCCGGCAAGGAGATGATCATGGTGTTCAACAAGATTGACCAGTTCACTTATGTTCCCAAGGACGAGGACGACCTCACGCCCCGCAGACGCGAGAACATACCGCTCGACGAGCTCCAGGAGACATGGATGGCGCGCATGGCAGGCAACTGCGTCTTCATCAGCGCCAAGCAGGGCATCAACATCGACGCACTCAAGCAGATGCTTTACGACAAGGCCCGCATCGTCCACACCCAGCGCTTCCCCTACAACGACTTCCTCTTCCAGCGCTACGACGACCTCACCACCGATTGACAGTAACAAAACAAAAACGCGGAGGACATTTTGACGTCCTCCGCGTTTTTGTTTTATTCCATGCCAAATTGCTGCTTGAGCCAGTGCAGGGCGTTGTCGACCTGCCAGGGGTAGAGCCAGTGGCCCGTGTCACGTCCCACCTGCAACTGCTTGGGGGCGGTGATGACGTTGTAGGCGCTGAAGGTCGACGTGGGGCAGCACGCCGGGTCGTTGAACCCCCAGGCATAGAACCCCGGCACACGCAGCAGGCGGGCGAAGTTGACCGTGTCGTAGTAGCGCGACACCTCGATGCGGGCTTGCAGATTGGGCTCACTCGGGTCGCGGAACAGGTGCGGCCACCCCGCGCCGCGGCCATGGTAGTAGCCCGTCAGGTCGCAGTAGGCCGGGAAGTAGCTGAACAGTGCGCTCACCCGCGGGCTCAGTGCAGCCGTCATGATCGAGAGCATGCCGCCCTGGCTGCCGCCGTAGGTGGCGATGCGCGTGGTGTCGACGTCGTCGCGCGTGCACAGATAGTCCACGGCGCGCACGCAACCCAAGATGGAGCGTTTATAGTAATAGGTGTCGCGGTTGTCTATGCCGATGGTTGTATAGCTCGAAAGGGCGCCCTCCTCGAGTTGCTGATAGACCTCGGGTGACTGGTCGATAGGGATACCGTGCACGCCAATCTCCAGCACCACAAATCCCTCATAGGCCAACTCATGCGGCCCATGATAGGAGCGCACAGCGGCACCCGGAAGGCGCAGGATGGCAGGCTTGCGCCCCGGTTTTTTGGGCACGGTGAGCACGCCGTAGACATAGTTGCCGCGTCTGTAGGATTGAATCTTGACATAGTACACATCCACGCGGTCGTTGCTCTCTTCGGCGCTGTAGCGCACACTGGGGCGCATGGGCACTTGGGCGGCTTTGGCCACGGCGCCTTGCCAGTATTGCTCAAAGTCGGCGGGCATCTTCGTCGTGGGTTGGATAGAGTAGGGGTCAAACGCAATGTTGGTCATCGACGAGTAGGTGCGCCCATCCAGTGCCACTTTTACGCGTACGCTGGTGAAGCCGGGCTCCTTGGGCGATGGCACCGTGAAATGCGCCATGCCGTTTCGGTCGGTCTTGACCGTGGCGGTCTTTACGGCATCCAGTTTGTCGGGGCCGTAGCTATAGGTGATCTCACAGTCCCGCATCCGCACATTCTCGCGGATGGCGTAGGCGGTGATGTTGACCTTTTCGCCCACATGATAGGTCCAGTCGGCATGGTCGGGCTCGGCCACAACGGTCACATACTGGTGACTCGACGACTGGCCGAATGCTGAGAGACAGATGCTCGTCAGCACAATCGAAGCAATAAGCAATTTGTTCATATTCTGTGTTGAGTTGGTTGGAGCAGCAAAGTTAGTGTTTTTTGGGATTCTTTCAAAATATGACAACAAAATCCCTGCCTGACGTGGTTGTTCAGGCAGGGATGATGCTGTGGCGCTAGTGCTTGCGCGTCAGTCCAGAACTTTGGTCACCTCGAGGATGCTCAGGATCTTATGGTTGCCACGGCTGTCGGTGACCCACACGCGGCCACGCTCCTTGTCAACCTTGTCGACGGTGTAGCCGCTCTGGTAAGTGCCTACCCACACACACCACACGGTGTCGCCGGCTTTCATGTCCTCGTCGCTCATCGGAATCAGTCGGCAGTCATCCTTGGGATAGACCGAGAGCCGGCTGCTGAATCCCGACACAAGCACCTTGTCCTTGGTAGCCTTGATCAGTGTAGCGGCATTCCATTCGTCGCGTTCATTCTTGCAGGCCACCTGTGCTCCCGGTGCCCACTCTCCGTCGCGCAGCACGATGAACGAGTTGGGCTTGAGTTGCTCATTGGCATTTCTCTCTGCGAGGCCCGAGATGGTTCCGTCATTATCCAGTCGCATGTCCATGTCCAGGTAGTCCACCTTGGGTTCGGCTGGGTTGCTGTCATCGCGCACAATGGCGCGCTTCATGCCGCTACCGCTTTGCCACCAGGTGAGCAGGATGTCGCCCTTCTTGGCTGTGGCACCTTCAGGCAGACCGATAATCAGCGTGTTGGGCAACTCATAGTCTTCCATATAGTTCACAACCGACTTCTCGCTTCCGGCTGTCTCGAGCTTGGTCTTGTAGAAGATGAGGCCTTTTCTCTTCAAGTCCTCCTTGTCGTCAATCGCCACCTTGTAGTAGGTGTAGGGGGCCAAAATCAATTCACCGTCAGTGAGTTGCTCGCCGGTGCTCATAGGGAAGTCCCAGGGCCAAGCGTCAGTGGTCTGGCTCATGCCATTCAAGGCGTTCATCGTCAGGCAGATAGCTGCCAGCAAACTTAATTTCTTCATAGATTTCAAATGTTAGTGATTATTGTTGAACATTTTAATTCTCTAATGTGGCTTCTTGTCTGTAGTTAAGGGAGTTAAGACGTGTGCTCCTGTTGCACTATTTAACTCATTATTTTAGTATCTGCTAGCCGGTCTGGAGGCCAATCATGCGGCACGCAGTGTCACTGTCGCAATCATGTAATGGCCCTACTACTTTACTACCCTACTTCCGTACTACTAAAAAAAGTGACGTCTTAACTCCATTCAACTACTTAACTCCTTAACTTCTTCAGAAACTTGAGTTATTGATTAAGCATCTCCTCCAGCTTGTCGAGGGCGGCGCTCAAGCCGTCCAGGTTCTTGCCGCCGGCCTGGGCAAAGCCCGGCTGGCCACCGCCACCGCCTTGGATGAG
>DEKO01000181.1:1478-2229 GCA_002353885.1 Porphyromonadaceae bacterium UBA2720 | reverse complement strand
ATGAGCTTGGCGGCCTCGCGCACCATCTGGCCGGCGTTCTTGCCTTCCTTGACCAGGTCGTCGGTGAGCATCACCGTGAGCATCGGGCGGTCATTGTCCTCGGTGGCGGCTATCAGGGCGTGGTGCTCTAAGCCGCTGCCGCGCAGGGCGGTGGCTACGCCTTTAACAACGTCGGGCATGATCAGCCCTTGAAGACGCATCACGCTGATGCCCTTGTCGTTGAGGCGAGCATCCTTGATCAGCCGCTCGCGCAGGGTGTTGATGCGCTCCTGGATGAAGCCCTCGGCCTGCTTGCGCAGGGCGGCATTCTCGCTCAGCGACTTGCGCAGGGCAACCAGTGCGTCGGGAGCATTGTTGAGCAGACTCTTGATCTCGAGCAGAGTGTCCTCCAGCGTGTCGAGCGTGTTCTCCACTCCCTCGCCGGTGATGGCCTCGATGCGGCGGATGCCGGCAGCGATACTGCTCTCGTTCATGATCTTGATTATGCCGATGTTGCCTGTGTTGGGCACATGGGTGCCACCGCACAGCTCCACCGAGCTGTCATACTTGATGACGCGCACGCGGTCGCCATACTTCTCGCCGAACAGTGCCATGGCACCCATTTGACGGGCCTCGTCGATGGGCATCTCGCGATGCTCCTCGCGCACGGTGGCATGGCGCACCATCTGGTTGGCCAGATGCTCAACCTGGCGAATCTCCTCGGGCGTGACTTTCTTGAAGTGCGAGAAGTCGAAGCGCAGCATCTTGTCGT
>DEKO01000181.1:228-1311 GCA_002353885.1 Porphyromonadaceae bacterium UBA2720 | reverse complement strand
GCGCTTGGTGTCGATGATTTCAATCTTGTCGTCGCCCACGGTGAGGGTGCCCTTGTCGCCCACCTGGCCGCCCATCTCGGCGTAGAATGGCGTGCGCGCCAGCACAATCTGGTAGTACTCTTTGTTCTTCTGCTTGACCTGGCGGTAACGCAAGATCTCGGTGTCGCACTCGCTCATGTCATAGCCCACAAACTCGGTCACGCCATCATGCAGCTCCACCCAGTCGGTGGCTTCGACGGCGGCAGCGTTGCGCGCGCGTTGCTTCTGCTGCTGCATCTCGGCGTTGAACTCCTCCTCGTTGACGGTCATCTGGTTCTCGCGCAGGATGAGCTCGGTCAGGTCGAGCGGGAAGCCATAGGTGTCGTAGAGGGTGAATGCCTCGCGACCCGTAATTTGTGTCTTGCCAGCCTTGCGGGTGTCGGCAATCACCTTCTCGATGAGCTTCATGCCGGTCTCGAGCGTGCGCAGGAACGAGTCCTCCTCCTCCTTGCACACATGCTTGATCAGGTCGGCCTGTGCGGGCAGCTCGGGATAGGCGGCGCCCATACTCTCGATGAGTGTGTCGATCAGGCGGTACATGAACGCCTCGCGCATGCCCAGGAACGTGTAGCCATAGCGCACGGCACGGCGCAGGATGCGGCGGATGACGTAGCCAGCCTTGGCATTGCTGGGCAGCTGGCCGTCGGCGATGCTGAAGGCGATGGTACGCACATGGTCGGCCACCACGCGCATGGCCACGTCCACATCATGGTTGTCGCCATAGCGCTTGCCACAGATGTTGCCAATCTCGCCGATGAGCGGCTGGAACACGTCGGTGTCGTAGTTTGACTTCTTGCCCTGAAGGGCCATGCACAGGCGCTCAAAGCCCATGCCGGTATCTATGACGTTGAATGGCAGCGGCTCCAACGAGCTGTCGGCCTTGCGGTTATATTGCATGAACACCAGGTTCCAAATCTCAATCACTTGCGGGTGGTCTTTGTTGACCAGCTCACGGCCAGGCAACTGAGCTTTCTCGGCCTCGTCGCGCAGGTCGATGTGAATTTCACTGCAGGGGCCGCAAGGACCTGTGTCACCCATCTCCCA
>DEKO01000181.1:0-197 GCA_002353885.1 Porphyromonadaceae bacterium UBA2720 | reverse complement strand
GTTGCCATTGATGATGTGGTCGGCGGGAAGGTGTTTCTCCCAGTAGCCGGCGGCCTCGTTGTCGCGCTCCAACCCTTCGGGAGCGTAGCCCTCAAACACGGTGGCATAGAGATTCTTGGGGTCAAGTTTGAGGACGTCGACCAGAAACTCCCAGCACCAGTCGATGGCCTCGCGCTTGAAGTAGTCGCCAAACGACC
>DEKO01000221.1:4451-4592 GCA_002353885.1 Porphyromonadaceae bacterium UBA2720 | reverse complement strand
TGTCGAACAGTGCCGAGATTCCCTCCACGTCCGAGTCGCAGTGGAAGCGCCGCTACATGGCAGTCTTCGGCAGTGCCGAGTTTGCCTACAAGAACATGCTCTATCTGACGCTGCAAGGCCGCAACGACTGGTCGTCGACCC
>DEKO01000221.1:4168-4389 GCA_002353885.1 Porphyromonadaceae bacterium UBA2720 | reverse complement strand
AGCTTGAGCTTCCTCTTCAGCGAGCTGCTCAGCCCCGACACCCGCAACAACATCCTGAACTTCGGTAAGTTCCGTGTGGCATGGGGCCGCACCGGTAACGATGCCGGCGTCTACATGACCAACTCAGTGTTCGCCCAGGCTGCAGCCGCATCCAGTGGCTTCGGCAACGGCAGCGCATTCCCCTTCACCAAGGTTGGCGTCAACGCCTACTCGCTGGGCAA
>DEKO01000221.1:1731-4146 GCA_002353885.1 Porphyromonadaceae bacterium UBA2720 | reverse complement strand
CCGAGTTTGAGGTCGGTCTGAACATGGCCTTCCTGCAGAACCGCTTGAGCTTCGATGCAGCGTTCTACAACCGCAACACTGACAAGCAAATCTTCTCGCTGAACATGGATCCTGCCACCGGTTACACGGCACAGAACATGAACCTGGGTAAGATTCGCAACCGCGGTATCGAGTTCTTGGTCAATGCAACTCCCGTCAAGGTGGGCGACTTCCAGTGGGACATCAACTGGAACTACACCAAGAACTGGAGCAAGGTCATCAAGCTGCCCGAGGAGCTGGGCGGCATCGCCACCATCTACGGTCTGAGCGGCGGCACGAGCATGTATGCCATCGAGGGCGAGCCTCTGGGCGTGTTCAAGGCCTACGTTCCTAAGATGACCGAGGACGGCAAGATCATCTGCGACAACGAGGGTCAGCCCATTGCCAACCCCGAGCAGCAGATTGTGGGCAGCATGAACTACAAGTATCAGATGGGCTTCGGCACCACGCTGACCTACAAGGGTGTGAGCCTGACAGCCAACCTCGACATCCGTCGCGGCGGTCTGCTGTACTCGCGCACCAAGGACATCACCTACTTCACCGGTAATGCCATCCAGACGGCCTACAACAGCCGCAACCCGTTCATCGTTCCCAACTCGGTGCAGCAGGTGGGTACCGACGAACATGACAACCCCATCTATGCCGAGAACGAGACTCCGCTCGACGAGACGGGTATCTTCACCTACTGGGATGCTGGTGGTGCCATGCTCGACCGCTCGTTCCTGGTTGACAAGAGCTATGTCAAGCTGCGTTCGGTGGTGCTGAGCTGGACTCTGCCCAGCAAGTGGCTGGCCAAGACCTTCCTCAGCGGCGTGACCCTGTCGGCCTTCGGCAACAACCTCTTCTTGTGGACCCCGAAGAGCAACACCTTCATCGATCCTGAGACCACGAGCTTCGGTAACGACCTCGAGGGTAACTATGGTGAGTACTCGGCCAACCCGAGCTCGCGCAAGTTTGGTTTCAATGTGCAGGTTAAATTCTAAAAAGCGAAACAGACATGAAAAAGATATCATTATTCCTGACCGTTGCGGCAGCGTTGTGCTTGTCATCGTGCAACCTTGACATCAACGACGACCCCAACTATCCGTCAAGTAGCGACGTGACACCCGACCTGGTGTTCCCCGCTGCCGAGAATGCGATTGCCACGGCCGTGGGCGACCAGATGTTCAACTACGCAGGCTTCTTTGCCCAGTACTTTGAGCAGCGCCCCGAGGCCAACCAGTATAACAACGAGGCTGAGCTCAACATCGACGAGTCGACCAACCTGTTCGACCGTTGCTACCGCACGCTCTATGCCGGCGGCCTGGCCGACATCAAGAATGTCATGGACCGCATCAACAACAAGAGCGACCTGTTTGCTTGCACTGTGCTGCGCGCCTACGCCTTCCAGGTGCTGGTCGACAACCTCGACCAGGTGCCTTACACCGAGGCATTGCAGGGTAGCGCCAACACCAACCCCGCTTGGGACAAGGGTGAGGACGTCTACAAGGGCGTGCTTGCCGAGATGGACGAGGCCGAGGCAGCCCTGGAGGGTGAGCTCATGACGCTGACCGACCCGATGCTCGGCAAGAGCGTGAGCCAGTGGCGCGGCTTTGCCAACGCCCTGCGTCTGCGCCTGTATCTGCGCCTAATCGATGCCGGCATCAACGCCAGCGAGTATCAGAGCAAGGCTGTCGCGCTGGTCAACGCCGGCAACTTCTTCACCGGCGATGTCAAGTGGGACGTCTACAGCCCGTCAGAGGGTCAGTACAACCCCTGGTATGACGTGGCACGTGCACTGGCCACCAAGAACCACGTGGCCGCCTACCCCATCGTGAGCTACTACCTGGCCACCGATGACCCGCGCATCAGCTATGCCATCATGAAGAATGATGCTGGCGAGTATGTGGGCCAGATTCCCGGTGCCAAGACCATCTACAAGAGCTGGGGCGTTGACTGGAAGAACAAGGACGTGAGTGCTATCGACTATACCAACGCCATGGCTGCTCCCATCTATCTGTTCACCCAGAGCGAGCTGCAGTTCCTCATCGCCGAGACCCAGTTGCGCTGGGGCGACAAGACAGCAGCAAAGACTGCCTATGAGGCCGGTGTGCAGGCCGACTTCGATTCGCGCGGTGTCGCCATGGGCGCATTCCTCAACGGCTCGATGGTCAAGTGGGAGGCTCAGGCTTCGGACGCTGCAAGGTTGAACATGATCTACATGCAGAAGTGGGTAGCCCTGTTCTATCGCGACCACATGGAGGCATGGAGCGAGGTGCGCCGCACCGATGTGCCCGTCACCACCACGATGACCGCCAAGGAAGTCTTTGAGACCCCCGATACCTACGTAGCAGGCAGCATGATTGTTCCGGCTCGCAACTACATCGTTGCCGGTGG
>DEKO01000221.1:0-1638 GCA_002353885.1 Porphyromonadaceae bacterium UBA2720 | reverse complement strand
CCCCCGCCGAGAAACTGCTCAGCGACCGCGTGTTCTGGGATGCCAAGTGATTGTGAGGCAAGAGAAATTTAACAACTAACTCAAAAATTGATCAATTATGAAGAAAATATATTTGTTGGGTCTCTTGATGCTTGGCATGCTCTCATTGGCATCGTGCAACGATGGCAAAGATGAGCTGACCGACTCGAGACTGACTTATTATGCCGAGCTCACAATGGAGGGCGATGAATTCATGATTGTCCCCGTCGGCACTGAATTTGTCGATCCGGGCTGCAAGGCACAAATCTATGATAAGGCATCCGGCGAAATCAAGGACATCACTAGCCAGGTGGTTGTATCGGGGGCCGATGAGGTGGACCCGAACACGATGGGCTTCTACTATGTGACCTATTCGGCACCGGGCAGCGACGGATATGTATCGTCGGTAACCCGCACGGTCTGCGTGTGCGACCCCACTGTCACACTCGACATGGCGGGCACCTACGAAACCGACATGAACGCTTCGCTCTATGGCGCCGCCAAGAACCCGTTCGCAGCCTACGCGGCCAACTACGGCTACACCAGCCAGTGTGTTGGCATCACGTTCAAGCGGCTGGCTCCGGGCTTCTTCCAGGTCAACGACCTGTTGGGAGGCTGGTATGAGCAGATTCGCGGCTTCGGTGCGCAACATGGTGCCGGCATGGGCATGATGTCGGGATATGTCAGCCTCGACAACGAGGGCAACATCTCGCTCATTAGCAGCAAGATCCGTGCTTGGGGCGATGGACTGGATTATATCGAGAACGGTGTCTATGATGCCGAGACCGGAACCATCTCTTACAATCTGAGCTACGCCGGCCAGATCTTCATGGACATTGTGCTGCACAAGGTTCAGTAATGTTGAAACATTAAAAAATGACTATGATTATGAAAAAGTATATTTCATTCTTTGTGACGGCACTCGTGCTGAGTCTGGGACTTGCATCTTGCAGCACCGAGACCGACGAGCCTGCCGGCGGAACCGCAGTCGAGGACATGTGCGGACACTGGGTAGTGACCTGCGATGTGATTGATCATGGCGAGAACTTGGGCGACGATTATCACATGGGTGAGTGGGACATGATCACCTACAACACCGCCAATAACGACCAGGACGTGATGTGGATCAGCGACCAGGGGAACTTCTGGGGCTATACCGGCAAGATGCAGGTTGACTACAACGCCAAGACGTTCTCGTGCAAGGATGTGTACATCTACACCTTCGATGTCAAGGACGATGAGGGCAATGTTATCGGCCAGGAAGATGCCTTCATGACCATCACCAACGGCAAGATCATCAAGAATGGTGGTGAGAATGTCAACGGCAAGCCCACCGATGCCATCGAGTATGACATCCAGTTCAGCGACGACGATCCCGACATTGTCTACCACATCCATGGTGTCCGCTACGCCGGATTCTGATGAATACAACTCATTATTAGATTCATAAGCACTACAATCCAATGTGGGGTGCGCCCATCAAGTGGCGCACCCCACATTTGCTTTCTTTAAACCGCGAATCACGCGAATGTGGCAAAAAAAATTCCTTAATTCCTAAAATTCCTGATAAAAAAATCTTGACAACCACGAAATCTTGTGCAAGCCGAATGCAGTGCCGAG
>DEKO01000012.1:2139-8705 GCA_002353885.1 Porphyromonadaceae bacterium UBA2720 | reverse complement strand
ATGTCCTGAGCTACGATATCTAGCGTCTAATGTCTAACGTCTATCAAGTAGCAATGAAGCAAATTTCTTTCAGATACCTGGTGCTGGCCGTGCTGATGTGCATGTGCTTGGCCGGCTGGGCAGGAAGGCCGGTGCGTGTGGGCATCGCCTGGCAACGCTCGGTCGACAACTATGATCGCGTCATTCACTCAATTACGGCCATCGGTGCCGAGCCTGTCATTCTCGAGCAGTTGCGCCCTGCCGGGCTGGACTATGACGATATCAATGTCGAGGACAAATATCTGGACGAGCACGGCATCTTGCTGCAGCCCTATGCCGACCAGGTCAAGCGCGAAACCTGGCATGGCAGCCGGGCCAGTGAGGCACTGGCCGGGGTGGATGCTGTGGTGTTTCTGGGTGGCGGCGATGTGTGTCCCACCCTGTTTGCCACGCCCCAGCCCTGGCACGGCATTGAGGCCGAGACCAACCATGACGCCACGCGCGACGTCTCTGAATTCCTGACCATGGCCTATTGTCTGGACCACGACATCCCCATCTTGGGGCTGTGCCGCGGCATGCAACTGCTGGGTGTGGTGTCGGGCGCACCGCTCATTCAGGACCTGGGCACACATCTGGTCGGTCGGGGCAAGAGCGACCGATATGTGCACCGCGGTAACCGCGACCGCGAGGGCGAACGCCACTATGTGGCCCACGATGTGCTGGTGACCGACCACCGGTCGCTGCTGTGGACCATTGCCCACACCGACACCATCCACGGGGCACCGTCGTGGCACCACCAGGTGGTGGGCGATGTGACGGGAACACCCTTGCGAGTGACGGGTGTAACCCGCGATGATGGGGTGGATGTCATCGAGGCCATCGAACGCACCGACAAGCGCTTTGCATTGGGTGTGCAGTTCCACCCCGAGACTGCTGTGCGCAAGCACCTAGACCACGAGAGCGATGAGCACCTGTTCATGTCGGTCCAGGAGGGGCTGGCCTATTTCCGCGCCCTGGTGCAAGCGGCACAAGCAAGACGATGATGCTTGGCTATTTGGTGTGAATGTTATACGAGACTTTTGGATTTGTGAGCAACATTTCTATTATGATTCGGCACATAATCAATAATCACCTGCCAGATGGGCTCGAATATGGGACGATCTATGTGTTCACCGACCTGTATGCGCCCAAGCAACTATTGGACGACTATGTGCTGGCAATGCAACATGCCTGCCAGCAGGCGCACGCATTGCAGCGCTTTGAGTTGCAAGTGCTCTACGCCGACATATCACCCACGCTGGTGGCTCGACGCTTCAATGCAGGCAACATCGGCAAGGAGGCACTACTCACCTGTCCCGTGTGTGGCGACATCAGCATCGACCAACGGCTGGTCACCGAATTTGTGCAGCAGTTGTTCGACTTCGGTAGGCTGGACACAGGCGATTCGGCCATTGCCATCGAGCAGTTTCTGAACAAGGGCGAGCGCGAGCAAATGCGCCGTCACCTTGAGCATCCCGACCTTGCCGCCAAGCTACAAAAAGCCCAGCAGCAAGCCCAACTTGTCCAGCAGCAGGATATGTCTCCCCTGCCGGAAGACAGTGCACTGAACGAAGCCGAACGACTACGCGACCAATATCTCAAGATTGTGGGGCAACTGGTGACCAACTATGTGCTGCTCACGCATAGCGACCCGCGCGAGTTGCTGGGTGACACGCTCGAGGGCCAGTCGCCGCTGGTTTTTGCTCCCCGACAGCTGAGTCGGCTGGTTTTCGACAGCGACTTGCGCATGTGGCTCAGCGACTACGGCAATGCCGAGATACGCCTGCACCCACTCAGCAAGGCCATCTACATTTTGTTTCTCAAGCATCCTGAAGGCATCGAACTGCGCGACATCGACCGGCATGCCGATGAACTGCGCCAAATCTATGACATCGTCATGCCGGCACGCGACATCGCCACCAGCGACACCATCATCGACAATGTGCTCAATCCGCTCACAGGCACGCTGCTACAGAACCTGTCACGCATCAAGCGATTCTTCAAGACGGTCATCATGGACGACAATGTGGCCAGCCAATATTACATCAGTGGGCACCGCGGTCAGGCATACGGTATCTCACTGCCGCGCAATAGGGTCACGATGCCTCGAGTGTTCTAGGAATCAACGCATTACACTTTGCAATGTTGCAAAAATCGGACATTATCCTCAGGCGACAGTAATTTTGCGGTGTCGAAAGACGAAATGCAAGATTCACTGTTTAACCTTTAATAATGTTCAATTATGACTTATTCATTCAATGATCTGCTCCACGGAGCACAAGTGATGTCGCAGAGTGTGTTTGGCCGTCGCAACGAGTACAACCTCCAGTTCAACCACGAGGATGACGGCTGCTGGTATGTTGACTTCCCCGGCTGGCCGTTTGACCACGGCAACCTGATGATGGTGGCCGGTGCCGATGACCTGTGCGACTATCTGAGCGATGACGGCAAGGTGGCACGCGTGACAGTCGTGCCCAGCAACAAGCCGCTCGACCTGCCCGACCATGCCTGCCTGATCCAAGGCAAGCACTCGCTCACCGGCGGCTCGCACTATCGCGTGACCCGCTTGCCGGGCTTCCGCATGGACGAAATCTGGCTCTGCCCCGTCACGCTGTTTGTCCTGGGACAATATCCCAAGTATCTTTATATCAAGAAGAGTTAGTGTGATGCTTTGGTGGCTATGGTGCCGATTGTCGGCCTAGCACACGGAAGGCGGTCTCGAGGATGGTGTCGCGTCCTTGCGCACGGTCGGCATCGCTCATATCGACATGAATGTCGGGGTCGACGCCAAACTCGGTGACCGATCCGTCAACATCGGTGATGGGGCACGACGAGAAGCGGATGCGCCAGCCATTGGGCAGTTCGCCGGTGAAGGGCAGTCCGCTGCCACCACCGGTGGTGTCGCCCACAATGGTGACCTGCGGCAGGTGTTGCATGATGGACACAAAGTTGTTGGTGGCGCTGAACGAGCCGCGGTTGGCCAGGATGACCACTGGGCGCTGATAGTGGATGTGGTTCTTGGTCGGCTCGAAGTAGTAGTCGTATGGCTCGCTGAAGTCGTCATGCCCGGGACCGGTCTTGTGTCGGATGGCACCGACATGGGTGCGCTGGTCGATGAAGCGGCCTACCAAGGTCTCGACATTGAGCAGGTAGCCTCCGCCATTGCTGCGCACGTCGATGATGAGGCCATCGGCCGTGGAGAGGTAGCTCAGCACCAGGTCGAGGTTGCCGTCGCCGATGCTGTTGCTGAAGCTGGCATAGCGCATGTAGCCATAGTTGTTGGGCAAGATGGCATATTTGATGCCCGATGCCTGGCGGTAGTTGAAGTTGAGATAGTGCTCATCGATGAGACGCTCGTCGTAGTTGACGGGATATTGCTCCCAAATCCAGTAGCGCGACACGTCGTGCGAGGCGATGAGGTTGGTGTGGCCGTCGCGCAACTCCTTGAGCATGTCGCCGCACAGCTCAAAGAGCTCTTGCGAGGTCATGTCTGGAGTCAGCTTGGCGCGGTAACGCTGTCCCACCTCGTTCCAGTCAACGTTCTTCTCGCTGAAGAAACTATAATGCTCGTCCATGATGGTCCACAGGGCATCGAAGTTGCCCTGCGGGTCATCGCGCCACTCGGGCTGGTCGTGACAGGCTGTGAGCGTTAGTAATAGAGTCAGGATATAGAGGATTCGTTTCATAATCAATAGGTTGAGATGATGCGAGACGAGCGGCTAGGGAGCGACAGGAACTCGCCGCCCAAGCCGATGACGATGCCGTGGGTGGTGATGTGGGTGTTGAGGTGGCGTGCCCACGAGCGCTCGATGGTGCCATGGTAACCCAACCGCAAGATGGTGCCGCCCAGGCGGAAGTCGGCCGTGACCTGGTGGTCGAGGTCGAAGCGGTTGCCCCACCAGCCCGGCTGCACAAGATGCTCGCGGTTGCCCAGATAGATTTCATAGAAACTCTCGTCATAGTCGGGCGTGAACCATGCCCCGACCACAGGCAGTGCCGCCTGATAGCGCAGCGTCACGGGCACACGGCCCAAGCGGGTGCTGTACTGTGCGATACCTTGCAGACCCAAGGTCCAATGCGCCTTGACGCTGACCACATTGTTGCTGTTGCCGCTGTTGTAGATGGCTCCACCTTGCAGCCACGTCATTCCACCGGCCATGAGTGACAGACGTGGGTCGAGGACGCCAGTCCATCGGCGCATCAGTGCCCATCGGCCACCGGCACGCAGGTGTTGCATCGAGTGGTTGCCCACGGGGTTCTTCACATGGTCGAACGACATGCCCAGCGACAGCTGGCGCACCCAACGGTCGGGGCTGAAGCCGGTGGCCTGTGTGTGTTCATAGCCCAGTGCGGTGTGCCAGCCTGTGTAGGTGATGGGCGTGAGGTAGGTGTCGAGCACGCGGCCATAGCCTGCCTCGGCGGTGAACATGATGGCTGGCGGCCTTGGCACATCGACCACCGTGTCGCCAGTCGGCGAGCCAGCCCATGCCACTGCCTGCGTCATGAGCAGGCAGAATAAAATATTGAACTTTATCAATTTAGCTAAGATTGATCGAGCATTCGAGTATTCGAACATTCGAGTATTCGAGAAAAGAATTAAACTATAGGTCGTCGAACAGGCGTTGCTGGCCGGTGAGGCGGTCCATCACCTGCTGCTGGCTGATGCCGTCGGTCGGTGGCATGTCGTCGCCGTCCGGGGCGTTATCGGGCACTTCGGGCACTTCGGGCTCGGGTTGTGGCACCTCGCGTGGCTCAATCTCTGTCACCGATTCGATGGTGTAGTTGCTGATGCGCTTGCCCTTGGCCTTGAAACTCTTGGTGCCGATAAACTCATCGGCGTCGATGACCAGCGGCTCGCGCACGGCGTCGGCACCGCCAAAGCGCACCTCAAAGCGCGGCAGGGGTTGGTCGCTGAGGTGCATCAGGCGCGATGCCGGGTTCTCGCCAATCATGCGCTGGCGCTTGTTGTTGTCCTCGAGTGTGCAGCGCTTGATGTAGAGGTAACCCTGGTCGGCATCGTCGACAATGGCTGTCCACACCTTGCCCTCCTGATACTTCTCGATGCGCAGGATGCCCTCGTCATAGTGATTGGTGGCCTCGCTGGTGGTGGTGTAGAAATCACCGTTCTGCATGATGACCAGGATGCGGTCGTCACCGCCGAACAGTCCCAGCGAGCGGCCATGGCCCTCGTAGTTGATGCGCAGGATGTCGGGGTCGAACCACACCTCGCGGTCGCCCAGCGTGCTGCCGCCGCGCTCCTTGAGGCTGATGCGGTGCACCTCGTTCTTGGTCACCATGTTGCCACGGCTGGTCTTGCCCTTGATGGCCAGCTCTCCCAGGTCGACGTCAAACTGCAGCACCTTGAGCCTGAACTTGGGCTTGAGGGTGATGCGCAGCACCTCGGCCTCGCCGTTGGGGTTGGCACTGAACCACACGACCTTGCTGCCGGGCTTGCCCTGCGTGACGTCATAGTCCTTGTCGCGCATGATGCCCGTCACGGCAAAGCGCTTCATGTAGATGGTGCCCCCGCGGCCGTCCTGATAGAGGACATTGTAGATGGTGCGTGTGTCGTTGCGCTTGAACACGTTGACATAGAGCACATTCTTGCCCACATAGATTTTGTCGGCCACGCGGATGACCTTGTACTTGCCGTCCTTGTAGAAGATGATGATGTCGTCGATGTCGCTGCACGGGCAGATGTACTCGTCCTTCTTCAGTCCGGTGCCAATGAAGCCGTCGGTGCGATTGATGTAGAGCTTCTCGTTGGCTTCGGCCACCTTCGATGCCACGATGTTGTCAAACTCGCGGATGATGGTGCGGCGAGGATATTTGTGGCCATATTTTGCCTTCAGCCCCAGGTACCAATCGATGGTGTAGTCCACCAGATGGGCCAGCTTGTCGTCGATGTCCTTGATGCGGTCGTGCAGTGTGGCGATGTAGTTGTCGGCCTTCTCGGCGTTGTACTTGATGATGCGCTTCATCGGAATCTCGAGCAGGCGCAGGATGTCGTCGGTGGTGACCTCGCGGTAGAACTGTGGCTTGAACGGCTCGAGCCGCTTGTCCACATGGGCGATGGCGGTCTCCTGGTCGCGTGCCTGCTCAAACTGGCGGTCCTTGTAGATGCGCTCCTCGATGAAGATTTTCTCGAGCGAGACTGAGTGCAGCGTCTCCATGGTCTCGCCCCGCTTGATCTCGAGCTCGCGGCGCAGGATGTCCTTGGTGCGGTCGACGCTGAAG
Organism: Porphyromonadaceae bacterium UBA2720; assembly: GCA_002353885.1. Lineage (GTDB taxonomy): Bacteria > Bacteroidota > Bacteroidia > Bacteroidales > Muribaculaceae > Sodaliphilus. Next base: position 2,450 of record DEKO01000012.1, on the reverse strand, counting down.
CGCAGCACATCGCTCACCGTCAGGAACTGCGGCTTCTCGTCCATGATGACACAGCAGTTGGGCGAGATGCTGATCTCGCAGTCGGTGAAGGCATAGAGTGCGTCGATGGCGATGTCGCTCGACGTGCCGGGTTGCAGCTGGACGCTGATTTCGGCCGTCTCGCTGGTCATGTCGTCAACACGCTTGACCTTGATCTTGCCTCGCTCGCTGGCCTTGACGATGCTCTCCTTGAGCGTGCCCGTGGTCTTGCCATAGGGCACGTCGCGCACAGCCAGCGTCTTGTTGTCGACCTTCTCAATCTTGGTGCGCAC
>DEKO01000012.1:0-2027 GCA_002353885.1 Porphyromonadaceae bacterium UBA2720 | reverse complement strand
TTGTGAGGCAAGATTTTGCACGACAGGCCCACAGCGATGCCCTCGGCACCCTGCACCAGCAGCAGCGGGAACTTGGCGGGCAGGGTCATCGGCTCGCGCTTGCGGCCGTCGTAGCTCAACCCCCAGTCGGTGACCTTGGCGTCGTACACTACATCGAGGGCAAACTCGCTGAGTCGTGCCTCGATGTATCGGCCTGCGGCTGCGCCGTCGCCGGTGAGGATGTTGCCCCAGTTGCCCTGCGTGTCAATCAGCAGCTCCTTCTGCCCCAGCTGCACCAGCGCCGAGTAGATGCTGGCGTCGCCGTGCGGGTGATACTGCATGGTCAGACCCACCAAGTTGGCCACCTTGTTGAAGTGTCCGTCGTCGGCCTCCTTCATGGCGTGCATGATGCGTCGTTGCACGGGTTTGAAGCCGTCCTCGATGTGCGGCACGGCACGCTCCAGAATCACATATGAGGCATAGTCCAGGAACCAGTTCTCATACATGCCCGAGAGCTGCAGCTTCTTGTCCTTGGGTACCTGATAGGACGAGTGCCCCGCCGGCTGGTCGTCACCACCCTGCGTTTCGTCGCCAGCAGCATTCCGTTCGGCCGGCTGCTCATCCATCTGGTCCAGGTTGTCGTTATCGTCTTTCATTCTGTCTTGTTGGTCGATTTTTATCCCATTAACCGACAAAGGTACAAAAAAATCGCCACAATTGGGCTGAAAAACGACATTTCGAGCCAAAAATTAAAATTTTCAATTCTCAAGTCTCAATTTTCAATTAAAAAGTATTATCTTTGCAGCCGCATTTCGGGCGCCTGTGGCGAAATTGGTAGACGCGCTAGACTTAGGATCTAGTAACGCAAGTTGTGTAGGTTCGAGTCCTATCAGGCGCACCAAAGAATAACTCATTGCTGAACAATGGGTTATTTTTTTATTTATGATTTCTATTGTTGTTCCTTAAGAAATCAAGATCCGAGTTCCCCTAGAAAAGTGGCAGAAATCTTTGCAAGTTCCCCTAGAAAAGTGGCAGAAATCTTTGCAAGTTCCCCTAGAAAAGTGTAACTTTGCAGAATAAAATAATAAAAACCAGCTATATGAAAAGAGAAATCGAGAGCAGACTTATTGCTTGGAAATTCAACCGATGAATTCTACTCAATCACGAAACTCCTGGGGTAAAAGTCGCTGTAGAAGCGCCCATCGGTAGCCGTGAACTTCAACACGCAATAGTTGGGGTCAGTGATGCCGCCGGGATAATATTCGGTGTCACCTTCCCGCCAAATCATCTCTTTGCTGGCCGCATCGGTCAACACCTCCATCGTGCCACGCAGCATCATGCCCTTGAACCCTGCCTCGTCGCACCAGTATATAGACGCCTTGGGATTGCCCCGGTAATGAGCGACACGCAGCGAGAAAGTATTGGTCGTGAAATAGAACACCTTGATACCCTCGCGAACACGTGGCGACAGCATGGCTTTGGTGCAAGGGAAACCTTCTTCATCTACCGATGAGATATAGGTGACGGGTAGCGAGTCGGCCATCTTGGCAATCAAGTCTTTAACGCCCGCCAGCGCAGGATTCTCGGGTGTCTCCTCATTGATTGATATCTCCCTGCGCCAGCGTTTCAGGTGAGGGAAATACATCTTCATCTGACCGATGTACTCCTCGCGAGTGATGGGTTGCGGCAGGCCCTTATTCACTTCATCCACAAACTGGGCACAATGCTCAATCATCTCATCCATCGTGCAGTCCTGCAAGAACCGGCCATCCTTGTAGCAATAGATGCAGTAGTCCTCATTCTTACTACCGTCAGCATTGGTGCCGAGCAGTTCCTTGGTGAGCGGCATTCCGCAGCTCTGACAAAATCTCATATCCTTATTTTTTTTAATAATTGTATCCTTTTTATAATTATTGCCACTCTGCATATCAGCAGTCTGGTATGCAGAGTTCAAAGAAATAAAAGTCCGTCCAGCCGGTATTCTCAGCATAGAGATGTTGTTGTCCACGCTGCTCGAAGCCGAGGCGCTCATAGATTCTGTGCGCAGG
>DEKO01000090.1:3035-3340 GCA_002353885.1 Porphyromonadaceae bacterium UBA2720 | reverse complement strand
CAAGTATTCAAACATCTGCTTGCGGTTGAAAACCATGCTAGCATAATATCGACTGGGGGGCGCATCAGGGATGGCCACCCGAACAGGGGCGCGGTTGAAAGCAACCTCTACCTCTCTGAATCTCAAGTGTGACATAAGATTGTCTCTATGTTTAGTCTATTTTCCCTAAAAATCAGGTTGCAAAGTTACAAAGAAATTTTCAGTCCACTTTTAAAGTCCAGAAATCTTTTTCGCGTCATTGCTCCCGTTCGGTCGCTAAAGGTTCGCGGTTGTCATGATTTGTTTATCAAGAACCACGAAGTGCT
>DEKO01000090.1:0-3016 GCA_002353885.1 Porphyromonadaceae bacterium UBA2720 | reverse complement strand
AACGGGAGCCCGAAGGGCCAGCGCAGCGCAGTAATTAAAAGAATTAAAGAATTTATTCTGCCACATTCGCGTCATTCGCGGTTAATAAGACAGAAGAACATAAGAACAAAAAATTCGCGTCATTCGCGGTTTTTAAAAAAAACAGAAGCCACATTCGAGTCATTTGCGGTTTTAAAACGGTGTGTTTCGTGGTTGGTTAATCACTCAGCAATTGCTTCGAGATAGAAGCTCATGGGTCTGAAGCCGTCATTGCAACTGATCATCGCACTCATCGGGTTGCGCATCCATCCATCGAAGAAGTTGCCCTCGCCGCGGGCCAGTGCCTCGACAAACTCACGCATCGACTCCCAGGCCGAAGGGCACAACTCCTGGGGACGTTGCCCGTCGACCGATACCCACGTTTGGCCCACATGAACGTCGCATGCATGCTCAATCGCATTCTCATATTGTGCCATCAGGTCGTGATACACGGTCTGCCGCACGGCGGTAATCTTTACTTTATTCATCACTGCAGTCTCTTTGGTCTCTTCTTGAGGTAGTCTGCACCGTAGGCCAGTGCGATGCACCCGGCCAGAATGAGCAGGACATGAATTCCCGACATTACATAGTCCTCGGCAGTGAACTTGGTGTCAAGTGGCAGGCTATGGGAATGCGAATAGCCCAGGTAGGCCAGCTGGAGTATCCATCTCAACAGCCGCACACTGCACAGCAACATCAACACCATTCGCCACGATGTGCCCCACCATCCGAACCCGAACAGCTGCTTGTAGGTGCAAATCAATACCACCGACACAACGGCACCGAAAATGTAGTTCAGTAGACTCTCGTCCAAAATGTCAAATGGCAAGGTGACAATTGTGTATATGATGATCAGTAGCAACAGCAACGTGCTGATGAACACTTGCACAAAGAATCCCTCGGGCAGCGTGTGGCGCGTGCAGCAGGGCGAGTAGCGGAACAAGAAATAGGTGGGCAAGATAAACAATGAGGTCAGGGCGAGCATCATCCAGTCTAGGTGCCTGAGAGACAAATCGATAGCAAAGTCTAAAAAGGTGCTGAAGTTGGTGATTTCGGCCGTGGAGGGTGCATCAAACTCATCAAAGAACTTGGCAAAGACAAAGGCGAACAGAGACACTAGCACCAGCATCTTGATGGGCGGAAAACTCAGCTGGCGTCTGCCGCGCAGATAGTCACCTATCAGGTAGCCCGGGCGCCACACCAGTTGCCACAGGGTGTAGGGCAGCGAACGCGTGTTCAAGCCCCACAGCTCCATCATGCCCTGGTGGATGCTGCCCCAAGTGATGCGACCCGTGCCCGCACGCTGGCCGCACTCGCTGCAGTAGCGGCCAGTGAACTCAGTGCCACAATTGGCGCAGTGGTGCGTCATCGAGCGGTCAGACGGTTCCATATTATGGGTCGGGTCCAACTGCCAGGCGCGAAAGCGGCGCCATTGTTGTCTGATGTATTCGGTCATTGTCATCGTTTTAGTGCGCTTCAATGCTGCAAAGTTACAAAATTTAGTGTAACTTTGCAGCCGTTTTTTTCAAAAAAATATCATGCTAACTGAATCCAATCACAATACCACCCGCAATAGCCTTATCGGTTTTGTTTGTGGCATCCTCTCGGCCGTGTGCTATGGTACCAACCCATTGGGTGCACTGCCACTGTATAGCGAGGGTGAGAACACCTCGTCTGTGCTATTCTTCCGCTTCCTGGTGGCGGTTGTCTTGCTCGGCTCACTGTTGGCGGTCAGGCGGTTCAGCTTTGTCGTCAAACGGCGCCAGTTGGGTGTGCTGGCCTTGCTAGGGGCTCTCTTTGCGGGCTCAAGCATCACCTATTATCAGAGTTTCCACTACATGGATGCTGGCATCGCCAGCACCATCCTCTTTGTCTACCCTGTCATGGTGGCAGGCATCATGGCGCTGTGCTTTCACGAGCGACTGGCACGCATCACCCTGCTCTCGGTGCTGCTGGCGCTTGTGGGCATCGCTATGCTCTATCGTGGACCCGCCGGAGCCACACTCAGCACGCTTGGGGTGATCTTGTGCATCCTCTCGTCGGCCTTCTATGCGGTCTATATTGTTGTCATCAAACAGGACGGACTGCGAGGGCTGCCATCGTTGCTCATCACGTTCTATGCCATGTTATTCTGCATGTTGTGCCTGCTGGCCTACTCGTTCACTTCGCCCGACCTGCACATCATGCTGCCGCCCACGCCACGGGCATGGTTCTTCACCTGCTGGCTGGGACTCGTGCCCACTGTCCTCTCGCTTGTGTTCATGACCATGGCCGTGTGGCATGTGGGACCGACGCCCACGGCAATCATGGGGGCTCTAGAGCCTCTCACTGCTGTGGCCATTGGTGTGATGGCCTTCGGCGAGGAACTCACGCCGCGGGTGATGGCGGGCATCGTCCTCATTCTCGCTGGCGTCATGCTCATCGTCTTGCCGCGGCACTACTATCCACACTGGCTCAGGTGATATTTTTTGACCGGAATTTTGGCCATTTCAGAAGAAAGCAGTAATTTTGCACCGCTATTGACTGAAAGCCTCTGCCTCTGGCATGCTTTTTGCAATAACAACAATGCTGACAACCGACATCCGACTAAAGTCTAACGTCTAAAAAAAGGGGCTGACTTGGCTTTGACAGCGCGTAGAGGTGGTAAGCAAGCATGCAGAGCGATGATGGCAATGCTCTCAAATATCAGTCATCACTAAATTTTAACTGGCGAAAACAACTACGCTCTCGCTGCCTGATCGAAGTATAGTAGATCGGCTTAATCTCTGCCCAAGGATGGTAGAGACGAGACATCACCCGGAAGCCCTTTCTGCGAGGCTCGTCGACAAGGTGGTGCTGGCAAATCGGAGATAGAGACCTGTATGCCTCGTGCTGGTCTTGAAACTTAGAGGATAAGCCACAGGTTGGTAGTCTTGATCCTGCCGGTGGTCGAAAACCAAGTCAAGACTAAGCATGTAGAAAACTTATGATTTCCGCGTTTGGACGAGGGTTCAAACCC
>DEKO01000051.1 GCA_002353885.1 Porphyromonadaceae bacterium UBA2720 | reverse complement strand
CGCAATCGGTGAATAGATACTTTTAAGAGCAGCAGTGTTATCAGATGTTAAATAATCAGGGGCTATTAAACTTTGAGGCGGTTGGCAAGTCATAGTATCGGAAAGAATAATAAAACGATTTGCTTCAAACGCAATAAGACCTGACTTTTTCGTAATAAAACAATGATTTGTGTGCCTCACAGCACCGCCATCAAGCCCCGCTCGCGACCGAGTGGGGCTTTTGGTATCTAATACCGCCTGCAGTCCACGAGTTAAACAAAACACGAATTGCCATGATTGTTGGGAACTAGATACCAGTTGTCCACTGAAATTTTTCAAAAAAAATTGCGTTTTAGGGTTTAGTAAATCGGTTTCTGTGTGTATCTATGGTGTATGACACAACGAAAAAGACATATTGAGCGACTGTTCAGGCTGCATTATCGCGCGATGTATCGGCTGGCCAGCATACTGCTGCACGATGATGACGAGAGCAAAGACATTGTGCATGATGTCTTTGCCAGGCTGCTTGTGAAACCAGTGGAACTGCATGAAGACACCGCTCAATCCTACCTGCTGTCATGCGTGCGCAACAGGTGCCTGAATGTGATCAGAAACCGCAAAATCCATGAGCAAGTGCACCGATACTTGTTGCTCAGCGAAGATTTGGAACAAACGTCACCCCTGGAATTTGAGCATGAGTTGGAAGTGCTCAGAGCGGGCATCAACACCTTGTTCCCGCCCATCTGCCGCGAGGTGATCCAACTTCACTTCAGCGAGGGATTGACCTTCCGTGAGATAGCCGAGCGGCTGGGTGTGAGCGAGCGGACCATCTACAAGCACCTGCGCAACGCCCTGGACCAACTACGTCAAACACTTAGAAACGCAGAACAATGAACAAGACCGATTTACTGTTCCAGATGCTGGAACACCCCCATGACTACAGCGAGGCGCAATGGCGAGAGATCCTTGCCGACGACGAGTGCCGAGAACTCTATACGCTGATGGCAAAGACCAAGAGCGCCGCTCGGCAGGCACATGTGACCGACGAGGCGATTGATGCCGAGTGGCAGCGGTTGGCGCAGGCCGAGCGATCTCGTGCCGCGGTAGTGCCCTTGTGGCGAAAAATTGCCGCTGCCGCCGCCATCGTTGTCGCTTTCTTCGGCATCACCATCGCAGCGGTGCAAACCGACTTGTTCGGGCTGGTGCCATCGGGCGACAAAGTGGAGAGCGATAGTCGCGCCATCGTCCAAAATGAAAGAACTGAGGTAACACTGGAAGAAACCACCGTCGAGGAAATACCTGTCAATGCCGAACCGCGGCTCTATGACAACGTGACGCTGGAGCAGATGCTGACCGAACTCGCGGCATACTACCAGGTGGATGTGGAATACCGCAGCGACGATGTGCGCTCGGTACGCCTCTACTATCAGTGGGAGCCGGACTATTCGCTGGACAAGGTCGTTGAGATGCTGTCACACTTCGAGGCATTCAGCATTCACCGTGAGGGAGACAGACTGGTTGTTGAATCATCATCACAGGAGGGCGAGTGATGAGACGGCTATTGACTATCGCAGTATTGCTGTGCGGCCTCGTGAACAGCACCGCATGGGCGCAGCGCATCACCCACAACTTCAACAACACGTCGATGAGCGACGCACTGAAGTATGTCCAGCAGCAGACAAGCAGCCACAAGATTGTGTTTATCTACAACGAGTTGGAGGACTTCACGGTCACCACCCATGTCAAGAACAAGCCTGTTGCTGACGCCATCCGTCAGATCATCGGCTTCTATCCCATCCGCATGATTCAGGGAGAGCAGAACGAAATCTATGTGGAATGCATCCACAAGACCGAGCACCACCTCAAGGGCATGGTGGTGGATGAGAACAACCAGCCGCTGCCATATGCCAACGTCACCTTGCTCAGCCCCGCCGACTCATCGATGGTGGGTGGCGGCGTGACCAACGAGAGTGGCCGCTTCGTCATCCCCAATGAACACGGCAAGGTCATCGCCCGCATCACCTACGTCGGCTACAAGACCACCCATCGCCTGTGCGTCCGTGACAACGTGGGCACTATCCAGATGCGACCAGCTGAGTATATCATCAACGGTGTGACGGTAGAAGGTACCCGTATCATGAACTATGTGGATAAGTCTGTCCACACCTTCACTATTGAGCAAATAAGCCAAGCCCGCAATGCCCGTGACTTGCTGGAACACGTTGAAGATCTGAAGATTGATTTGGTAAGCAATAAGATTCAGCGCATGGACGGCGGCAGCGTGAAGATACTGATCAATGGCATAGCAGCCTCAGACATTGACCTGAAGGGCATTCCTGCCAATAAAATCTCAAGGGTGGAATATTACAACATCCCTCCTGCCCGCTATGCCGATGCCGGCACACTCATCAACGTGATTACCAAGCGGATGGAGACGGGCATCAATGCAGGCATCGAGGCAATGACAGCCTTCACGACGGGCTTTACAAACGATGAGGCCTACCTGAACCTGACTTCGGGCAACCATCAGTTTTCACTCTCTTATTCGTTCAACATGAGAGACTATTCAAAGCGCTTTGGTGAGCAGACTTACGACTATACACTGCAAAGGTACCTTCCCGACGACGCAGCACCAGCGTCTCCTGTTCATTACAACTATCAAAAAAAGACCCACGACAAATTCGGCTATACTTGGAACGACCCCGTCATTAAGTACACCTACAACAAATCTGACGACATAGCGGTACAGATTGTGGCAACGCCCCACTTCAGCCACAGGCATAGCGATGGACAGAGTGATATCCAAAACACATCAACACTTAACACCTCAGTTGCGGGGAAAGGCGAATTTGGCAGCCGCATGAACACATTTGGTCCAGACCTGAACGTGTATGTCCAGAAAACGCTGCCTAAAAATCAAGAACTGTCGATCGACCTCGTGGGCACCTATTATCACAACAGCCGCAAGAACTGGGCTGAGGAGACGGCCGTCAGCGACGGTGAGGTATGGCTGTCAGACAACCAAGAGCAGCAGAACAACAAGTACTCCTTTATTGGTGAATTGGCTTATACTAAGAAATGGGAAAAGGGCAACCTGAGCCTGGGCTATCGCGGATCGTTCGGACGCTCGAATGCCACCATCAGCAACGTGCTTTCAGGCTATGAGGACTATGAATACTCATCTGCCAGTTATCAGCACTATATGTATGCCGAGTATAGTGGCAATCTCGGAAAATTGATGTACCGTATCGGTGCAGGAGCCACACAAGTGACCCAAGACAATACTGATGCTCACGACTCTCATTGGCTCTTCACACCAAAACTCATCCTGAGTACTAATCTATCAAAGACGATGAGCCTACAATGGGTTACCTCGTCACGATCGAATACGCCCCCTATCTCACAACTCAGCAACAATGCCAGCCTGGTCATTCCTGGTGTGCTAAGTATTGGCAATCCGTATCTGAAGAGTTATAACACTTATCGGTCGGAACTTATCCACAAGTGGAACCTCGGCTGGTTACAAACCCAAGTTGGACTATACTATTCATATTCCGATTCTCCTATCAACCGCTATTATACCCAGCAAGAGATTAACGGCCTGCAATATATTGTGGGCACTAACGAAAATGCCAACTATAGCAGTAATTTGGGTGGGTCATACCAGTTGGTCATTAGCCCCTTTAAGAGTCAGGTGCTGACGGTGGCCATTCAGGGCTACGTCTCTCGTCAAACGGTCAGTAGCCCCATTATCGGACACTACCATCATACGTGGGCGCCGCTCTACTATACCATTCAGTTCCGGAAGGGCAACTGGGGAGCCTCCTATGTAGGGAACATCGTGTCAAAACGCCTCAATGGATCCGGACTGGATGCCGGCGAGAACAAATCTCACCTACAAATTTTTTGGCAAAACAAGAACTGGCGCATCTTCGCCGCTGACTATTGGATATTCACCCGCTCACGCTATTCCGGCTATAGCATGCCGACAAGCATCCTGCAAAGTACCTATAAAACGTGGATTAATGACAATAAGTCGATGTTTGTCCTCGGTTTCAGTTACGACTTCTCTACAGGAAAGAACATTAACATAGATCGCAAACTGCGAAATAAGGACTCTGACACAGGCAGTTTCTAATTTATACTAGTAATTTCTATACTATGGTCAGCCGAGGACGAAACGATAGGCCCTCGGCTGATTATTTACCCATTGGGGGATTGCTTGTGTCGCGTTTGTTGGGTAATTTTGCCATCGTTTTTAAAAAAAATTATCTAAGTGTGAAAAAACCTACGGTTGATGTGTCATTAATATAAAACGAAGACACTGACATGAATGACAATAGCATACTCGAGGGGCTGTTCAGGCAACATTGCGGCAAGATGATACATCTGGCCAGGACCTTGCTGCATGATGATGCCGAGGCCCAAGACGTGGTCCAGGACGTGTTTGCCCGCCTGCTGGAAAATGATTACCAGATGACGGGCAGTAAGACCGAGGCCTACCTGATGAGTGCCGTGCGCAACGGCTGCCTCAACCGCATTAGAAATATGCAGTTGAGGGAACGCTTCAAGAACTTGCATCCGCTTGGCGAGGCTGATGAAACGCACAGCATCGAGGAATTGCTGGCCGAACTCGATCGCATCAACGCCATCGTCGAAGCGCATATCGAGGAGCCGCAACGGACCATCTTCCGCCTGCGCTTTGACGAGGAGTTGACCTTCCAGCAAATCGCCACCCGTCTTGACATGAGCGTGGGAACCGTCTATAAGTATCTGCGTCAGTGCATCAGCCGTATTAAATCATTCATTTAATGACATCAACCGCAATGGAAACTAACAACAACATCGACCGTCTGCTGGATATGCTCGACCATCCCGAGCGTTACAGCGAACAAGAAATCCTGGATGCCGTGAACCGCGGCGATGAGACCCGCGAGTTCTACCGCCGTCTCACGCAGGTCGCCCGTGCCCGCCGCAACCAGCGCACTCTTTCCCAGCCCGCCGATGTGGACAAGGCTTGGGAACAATTTGAGCAAACGCATCTGGCACCGCAGCGGCGCGAACGCTTGTGGATTAGGGTGGCCGCTACCGTGATTGGCATCTTGATGATGTCGGGTATCGCATGGGCAGCGGTTTGTACTATGCGCCACATCACCACGACAGGCCAATCCAAGCCCAAGACCGAAATCACCGCCACTGCTGCCATTGGCGACGAAATCGACAGCCTGGCAGCGACAGCCGTGCCCGACACGATGGCAGCCGAGGACGCGGTGCCCATGGTGTTTGACAACACCCCGCTGGAGCAGATGCTCGGCGAGATTGCCGCTTACTATGGCATGACGGTCGAGTTCCAGAACGAGGCGGCCCGCACCCTGCGTTTCCACTTCGTGTGGAACAAGGGTGAAGGACTGCAAAAGGTGCTGGACAACATGAGCCATTTTGAGAGCGTGACTATCGAGCAAACCGGAAACCGATTAATCGTGCAGTAATACCATGAGAAAAGCCATTATTTTCCTTGTGTGCTGCATGACCATCGTCTCAGCACAAGCCCAGCGCGTGACCCGCAACTACCGTGACGTGTCGATTGCCGATGCCCTGCGCCAACTGGCTGAAGAATCCCGCGACTATACCATCTACTTCCTCTATAACGAACTGGAGGATTTCACGATAACCACCCATGTCAAGAACAAGCCCGTACCCGAGGCCATCCGCCAGATGATCGGCTTCTATCCCATCAGCATGACCCAGGGCGAGAAGGGCGAGATCTATGTGGAATGCATCCACAAGACCGAGCACCACCTCAAGGGCATGGTGGTTGACGAGAACAACCAGCCGCTGCCCTATGCCAACGTCACCTTGCTCAGCCCCGCCGACTCATCGATGGTGGGTGGCGGTGTGACCAACGAGAGCGGCCGTTTCGTCATTCCCAACGACCACGGCAAGGTCATTGCCCGCATCACCTACGTCGGCTACAAGACCACCCATCGCCTGTGCCCACGCGACAACGCCGGCACCATCAAGATGAAGCCCGACCAGTTGGTGCTCGATGGTGTCACCGTCAAGGGGGCAAGATGCCTTGTACACGCCACCGACCGCGGACTGCTGGCCAACGTGCAAGGGACCACACTGGAACAGTTCGGCTCGGTGACCGAGATGCTGTCACATCTGCCGCTGATGATGAGCGACGGAACGGTTGCAGGACATGGTAAGCCCGAAATTTATATCAACAACAAAAAAGTACGCGACACACAGGAACTCGACCGCCTCCGTGCCGATGAAATCCTGTCGGCAGAGATCATCACCAATCCTGGCGTAGAGTATGGAGCGGAAGTCACCTCTGTCATACGGCTCAAGACTGTCAAGAAACAGGGCGAAGGCTGGAGCGGCAACTT
>DEKO01000003.1 GCA_002353885.1 Porphyromonadaceae bacterium UBA2720 | reverse complement strand
CCGTCCTTCTCCTTCTTGATGTTACCATCCAGATACTTGACAAACAGATATTCACCCAGCTTGCGGTAGCGCTGGGTGGCCTGCTGGGCCTGGTTGCACGAGTAGTTGGTGAGCATCTCGACGGCCTGTGCCGGGTTTTGCTTGTAGGCGGCCAATGCTTGTGCCTCGATGCCGGCCTGGTTGCGGTGCCAAGCGTCCTCGATGTCGTTCTGTACCTTGCGGATGTCGCCAATCATCTGGTTGTAGCGGCTATAGGCCTGGTTGGCCACCCAGTTGTTGACCCAGAAGGCGCTCTCCCAATTCAGCGTATAGAGGTCGGCAGTTCCCTGGGCATAGCTCTTGGGCACCTCGGTGATGCAGCAATACATGGGCACAAACACAGCGGTGTTGGCATCATCAACGCCGAACCAATGCACGCCACCGATGGCGTCGGGCAGCCACGAGCGCATCTGCGAGACGAAGACCCATCCCGTCTGCTGCGTGGCGATGGCACGCTCGTGCAAGTATTCCTTGCCGTCGACCTTATACTCCATGGGACGCCAGCGGTAAGGCACGTCGTAGAGAATCTTCGAACCCTTGTCCTTGGTCATGTCGAAGGGCGTGCCCTCGTAGTGGTCACGCATCATGTTCTGCACGTCGCGCACGCTGACCTTGCGGTCGGGCTTGACATAGAGGGGCATCACCTCGGCACCCTTCTTGCCGTTGATGAAGGGCAGATAGCGGTCCATGCCGGTGGCAAAGCGGTTGAAGTAGCTCCACACACGTGCATCGCAGCCACGCAGCGTGCCGAAGTCGGCCGGGCAGTAGGTCTGGCTGAAGTCAAACTCAGCGTCCTTACCGCTGAACCAACCCATCTTGCGGGCAAACGAGATGACATCCTTTGAGTAGATGCAGTTGGCCTTGTCCTTCAAGGGGAAGGTGTGGATGCGGGGCTGGTTGGCGTGGCCCGAGATGCAGTCGTCGGGGATGCGCTGGGCCACCCACACGGCACCGCGCTCCTTGCCGCCCTTGCCGATGAGGTCGAGCACCCAGATCTCGTTGGGGTCGCCGATCGAGAACGACTCGCCCTCGCTGCGATAGCCATACTTGGCCACCAGGTCGGTCATGATGGTGAGGGCCTCGCGGGCTGTGCGGGCACGCTGCAGGCCGATGTAGATGAGGCTTCCATAGTCGATGATGCCGGTGGTGTCCTCGAGTTCATGGCGTCCACCCCAGGTGCTCTCGCCGATGGTGACCTGATGCTCGTTGATGTTACCCACTACGGCATAGGTGTGTGCCACCTCGGGAATCTCACCCAGATATTTGCCCGAGTCCCAGTCATAGATCTTGCGCATCTCGCCGGGCTTGTGGTCGGCAGCCGGCAGATATTGCATATCGCCATAGAGGGTGTGAGAGTCGGCGGCATAGGAGATAATGGTTGATCCGTCGGCCGATGCGGCCTTGCCCACGATAAGATTGGTGCAGGCCCATGCGCTTGTGGTGCCAGCCAGGGCCACCACAGCGAGTGATAAAAGAAGGTGTTTCATATCATTCAATTATAATTGTGAATTTTCTGTTTTCAGTCTTCAGTCTTCTGTCTTCTGTTTTCAGTCTTCTGTTTTCAGTCTTCAGCCTCAACCGATAACCGACAACCGATAACTGATAACTGACAACCGACAGCCGACAACGAATTGCGCCCTAGCCAACAATCTCGACCTTGACGCGGTCGATGCGGTAGCGGTCGAGCTTGAGGACGGTGAACTTGAATCGGCCGAAGGCTAGGGTCTCCTGCTCCTTGAGGAAGTCGCCCTTGATGTCGAGCAGCAGTCCGGCGATGGTCTCGGCGTCCTCGCCGTGCTCACCCAGCTCGTCTTCGTCGATGTCGAGCACGCGGCAGAAGTCGCTGAGCAGCGTCTTGGCATCGAAGGCATAGGTGTTGGGTCCGAGCTTGTTGTAGAATTTTTCCTCGGTGTCATACTCGTCGTCGATGTCGCCGACAATCTCCTCAAGCACGTCCTCGAGGGTGGCAATGCCCTGTGTGCAACCATACTCGTCGACGATGATGGCCATGTGCATCTTCTTGGTGCGAAAGTCCTCGAGCAGGTCGTCGATCATGCGTGTCTCGGGCACAAAATAGGCCTGCCGCACGAGGTTCTGCCAGCGGAAGTCGTTGTCGCGCTTGCCGATGTAGGGCAGCAAGTCCTTGGCATAGAGGATGCCCCGGATGTTGTCGGGTGTGTCGCTGTAGACGGGCATGCGCGAGTAGCCCGTCTCGACCACACGAGCCACCACGTCGTCAAACTTGGTGTCGTAGTCGATATCGACCACGTCGACGCGCGGACGCATAATCTCGTTGACCGTCTTGTTGCCAAAGGTGAGGATGCCCTCAAGCAGTTCCTTCTCGTCCTCGCTCTTGACATCGCTGGCCTCGAGGGCGCGGGTGAGGTCTTCGGTGGAGAGGTCCTCGGCCTGGCTCGACATGACACGATTGACAATGTGCGTGCTCTTAACCATGAGCCTGGACAGTGGCGAGAACACCTTGACTGCCAGCTTGAGTGGGCCGGAGGCAAAGGCGGCAAACTTGACATTATAGCTCGTGGCATATAGCTTGGGAATCACCTCGCCAAAGAGCAGGATGAGGAAGGTGAGGATGACGGTCTGTACCAAGAAGTCGGCCACTGGACTGGTGAAAGTGAACATCTGGCTCATCGCATAGTTGAGCACGATGATGATCATGATGTTGACCAGGTTGTTGCCGATGAGGATGGTGGCCAACAAGCGCTCGGGGTTCTTGAGCAGGCCGGCGACCCGCTCGCGCACATGCTCGTCGCCGATTGAGTCGACGTCGTCCTGACGCAGCGAGAAGAAGGCAATCTCGCTGCCCGAATTAAAAGCTGACAGAAACAATCCCACCAGTGCCACGCAGATGGCAACCAGCGACCCAACCGTGGGCGTATGGAAGATGATAGGAGACTGTTGCACCACAAGCGGCGTGGCGCAGATGAGATTCAATAGCGACGATAACGGGTCAGGGTCCAAAGTCAGTTGTTAGTTTTTAGTTCTTAGTTGTTAGTTATTAGCGGTCCTCCCTAAGGCGCGACCGCCAGGCAGAGGGTGAAGCAAAACGACGCCCTCGGCGGTGCAAAGATACGGCAATTTTCTGAATTGGCACACGATTTGCAAGGTTTTTTGTATCTTTGCAAAAAAAATACGACAATGATGCGACGACTGTATATCACTCTACTGGCACTCACGGCAATAGCCCTGGGGATGAGTGCACAACAATATCGAGCCCGTCACGACTCGGTATGGGTCTACAACTCGTGGGAGGCCATCATGGACCAGTGGCCCGACACGGTCATCATCAACCCCGAAATCACGGCATGGACACCCTTTGACATCGAGTTTGAGGCCATCGACAAGAACGTCAACCACATGCTCAAGAAGCAGACCGTGGCTGTGGCAGTGGGCGACTCCATATGGCTAATCAACACTCAATGGCTGCGCGACAACAAGTATAAGGGCGATTGCAAGAAGATGGACGACTATACCCCACTCTTCTTCAACGCCAAGGTGGCCTTCATCCAGTGTGTTCCCACTCACACCAGTACAGGCATGGCCCTGTTGGGTGCATTGCTGGGCGACTCAGATGCCTTCACACCCGACCCTTGGGCTGACGAGGCCGACTTCTTCTGGATTGACTTCGAGGCCAAGCGCGTTGACAAGGTCGACCACAAGAAGTTGAGCGAGTTGCTGGGCGACTATCCCGACCTGCGACGACGCTTTGAACAGATGGCCGACTACAAGGAACGCTATATGGTGCAGTCGTTCTTCATCGACTATGTGCAGCGTGCCGAGCGTGACCCAGGCTACCCTGACATTCTAGACCGCCTCTATCCCCCCCAACCGCTGCAATGAGGCATCATATCGCCCGTCATACTAAAAAAGGGACTGCACTGGATGGTGCAGTCCCTTTTTTAGCAGTTCTGTAGTTCAGTAGTTGCAGAAGGGGAGGTCAACATGGCTGCATGTATGGACGGCGCTCCCGCGCCGTCCGCCTCGACAAAAGGTAATGTTGCTAGCAGCCCTGTTGGCGGACGGCATAGGGATGCCGTCCCTACAGCCAGTCAGAAAATTGTGCATTATGCATTGTGCATTGCAGTTGTCAGTTATCAGTTGTCAGTAGTGGCAGAAAACCGAAAACCGAAAACCATTGTGCATTATGCATTGTGCATTGGTTAATGCTTGCCCAGCATCATGTCGATGATGGCGTTGACATCGGCAATGTCAACCTGGCCGTCGCCAGTGACATCGGCTATGTTCATTGACTCGGCCTTGCCCAGCATCATGTCGATGATGCCGTTGACATCGGCAATGTCGACTTGTCCGTCACCAGTGACATCGCCCGTGACACCCTCACTGATGTCGCCAAAGCGGTCGGCACGCAACAGATTGGTGTTGGCCACACCACAAGCAACCGGATTGCTAGAATCATACTCCGAGACAAAGGCGATGATGCCCAGGTTGTCCTTGACCCAAGCGTCGTTGACATCGAAGGTGCACTCATAGCGATAGTTGTTGCCATTCCACACAATCTCCTCGCCCCAGACAGCGTTGACTGCGCGTCCCACATTGTGGTGAGTGAATGCACCAGTAGCACCTGCCTGTGAGGTGGTGGTGATGTTGTCCTCGACCAGCGAGACGGTTATGCGCGGCGGCAGCGTGGTGAAGGTGGTCTGAGCACGCTCGCCGGTGACGATGACCTTGAGCTGGCCATTGTCGAGATAGCCGGCCTTGATGTCGATGGTGACAAATGCCGGCTCGGCCTGACGGTCTCTGATCATTCCCTCGAGTTGTGCCAGTGAGCCCGGAAGGTCGACCGGCGTGTTGGCCAACAAGGGATAGCGATCCATCATCAGTGCCGGAGCGTAGGTGCCGCCGCCATCGTTGTAGAACCACTCATAGGTCTTGTCGAAGTCGGTAGTGAAGCTGTCGTAGTAATATCCGCTATGGTGCTCCCACAAGATGACATCGCCAAACTCGGGCTTGTCCATGGCCTCGTGCAACCATCCGGCCACTCGTGGGCAGTTGGGGCACTGTTCGGTGGTGAACTCCTCGACCAGCACGTTGCGCACAAACACGTTGTCGATGACCAGGAACGACGTCTGCGCCGAGTTGTTGTCCATGTTGATGTCCTGTCCCTCGGCCAGGTCTTGCAGCGTCACCGTCATGTTGACGGCCTCATCGGGCACGGTAGTAATCATCTCGGGCTTGACCACAAAGTTGACTTGCTGAATTTCGTTGTAAGCGATGGGCTTGTTGATGTCGACTACAACGGGCTCGTCATAGCCCTCGAACTGGCACACAGCCTTGTAGCCACTGATGGTGGCCAAAGCCATGTTGCGCACAGTGGCCGTGACATCGATTTCGCCCGACTTGAGCGAGAGATACTTGCTGGCCCTCACACCTTGCAGTGCCAGGTCGTGCTGGGGCAGGTTGTCGCCATAGACATCAGCCTCGATGCAGAGCACACCGCGATCACTGCGGTCGGTCCACTCGCCGTTACCATACTGCACAAACAGCCCGTTGGGCTGGGGATTCATCACGATGGACAGAGCCATCGTTGTACTCCTCTGATAGAACGAATAGCCCATATAGAAGCCCTCGGTGTCCTCAGGAATCTCGTATGGAGTGTCGAGCGTGAACTCATTCCACCCCTTGTCCAATGCGGGAGTGGTAGCCTTGGTTATCGTGTCGGCCACCAGATCCTCACCGTCGAGACTGGTGCGAATCCACACGCGCAGCGAGTCGACGTTAGACTTGCTGGCCAGACCAGCACGAATCTTCTCGATGCGGTTGCCAGCCAGGGTCTTGGCCTGACCTGCCGGGATGAAGACAGCACCCGATACCCAGATTTTCTTTTCTTTGCTATAGAAGTCGGCCGTACCGACCGTAACCACCCGGCCGTCGCAATAACCGACGACAAATGGGCCATTCTGCGCCTGGCACACGCCCACCAGCGCAAACCATGCAATGAGTAGAGTTAGAAGTTTCTTCATAGAATCATTGGTTTTAAATTAAACAATAAATAATTGTGATTAGGCTAAATTATGTTCGCAAAGGTACACATTTTTTTGAAAACATCAAATTTTTTCGCCCTTAAGTTACATTTCAATATCAATTACATGAAGAAAAGCGGCAACGTGTCAATCACGCTGCCGCACAATTTTCTGGTCACCGAATCGATTACTTGACCACCTTGACAGTCTTGACAGAGCCGTCAGCTGCGATGGTGCGCACGATGTTCACACCAGGCTGCATCTGGTCGACACGCTGCCCCTTGATGTTAAAGATTTGCTGCGTGCCTCCCTGTGCGGCATTGACATCGTTGATGGCAGTGTTGCCCGGGTTGATGTCAACGCACATGACATACATGCCGCCCGAGCCTGGAATGTCGTTCCAATTGTCGTCATACTGCTCTTCCTGGGTGTAGAAGATATAGGCGTATTTCTCGTCATAGACCACCGACAATCCGCTGGTCTTGAAGTCGTCCTCGCAGATTTGCTTGCTCCACAGCGTCTCGCCGTCATCATCGAGCTTGACCACCATGAAGTTGGCACCGTTCCAACTGGTAGAGTTACCATAGAGAATGACCCAACCGTCCTCCTGCGGGATGACCTTGACAGGGGTGTAGCCCCAGCTGCTGCCGCTGTCCAGAGCCCGGCCATAGAAGTAGTCGCCCGGCAACATATAGTCGCCATCGATGCTAAACTTGTTGACATACATGTTTTCATTGTCCAGCGACTGCGCCCAGGCCACCATTGCCTGGTCGTCACGCATGGCCATAATGCCATCGTTGGCGTCACCGTCGACACTGCCGTGGCACATCACACCGCCCTGTGGCAACACCTGGCCATCGGCAGTGATGTGATTCACCACCTGGTAGCCGGTGAACGACTCCAGCTTGCGATAGGTGAGCATCAGGCCACCGTCGGCATCAACCTCACATTGGGGCTTGGGGAAGAAGAATCGGCCCGCGAGCGGTCCCTCATCGATGTTGACCAGTTCGGCCCAGACACGCTCACCGGCTGCATTCAGGCGCTGAGCGTCCAAGCCCTTGTCGGCGTTGCCACACAGCACATATACATCGCCGTCGACGCAGGGCTGCAGCATGAGCATGCTGGTTTCGAAAATCATATTGTCATCCCATTGTGCGACGCCATCGGCATCGAAGCACTGCAACTGGTAGTTTGACACAGTTGCAGTCTCGGTCCACTCGGTGTGCGCCATGCAAGCATAGATGTTGTCGCCACTGACACACAGGTTGGGCGCCATGTCGTTGCGCTCCTGTGCGGTCGAGGGTGTAAAGAACTGCACACCGTCGGCATCCCATACGGGGTTGCCCTGCTGGTCGTAGCGATAGAGGTATACCTCCCAAATCTCGCGGTCAGCGGTCTGCGAGCTGCGGGCATCAGTATAGGCCATGATGATGTCGCCGTTGTCGGCCAACGCCAGACCATAGTCGGTGGTCGATGAGCCTGTCTGCTGCGAGCTCACAATGATGCCCTCGTCGCCAAACTGAGGCACGCCATTGGCATCAAACACCTGCAGGTGCAGGTAGTAGCCCGACCCTGGGTCGTTATAGGTTAATCCCTCGGACCATCGGAGCCAAGTGAGGATAATCTTACCGTCGTCGGTGCGGATGGTCTTCATCTGGGTTTGTCCGCTCATTCCAGGCTTGTCAAGCTGGGTTGCATTCATGTCACTGGGCTGCCACTGTGCCATCATGGTCATGGCACCCATCATCATCAACACTAGAGTAAATAATTTCTTCATTGTGTAAGATCGAATATAGTTAAACAATAAGGTGAACTGTCAGAAGAGTTTGGCGATGTTCTCGGTCATCATCTTGACCGACATGGCCAGCAGGATGATGCCGAAGAACTTGCGTGAGAAGTAGATACCCGCCTCGCCCAGCAGGTGCTGCACGCGGTCGGTCGAGCGGATGACGATGTAGACCCACAGCATGTTGATGGCCAGAGCGATGAAGATGTTGATGTCGTCATACAACGCCTTGAGCGAAATGAGCGTGGTGAGCACGCCTGCCCCCGCCAGCAGCGGGAACACCAAGGGCACCAGTGTCGCCCCACCCGACGGGGCATTGTTCTTGAAAATCTCGACATCAAGTATCATTTCCAGCGCCATCAAGAAGAGCAGGAAACCGCCTGCCGTGGCAAACGACTGTATGTTGCAGTTGAACACGTTGAGAATCCAGTTTCCGCCATAATAGAAGCCCACCATCAGTATGGTCGAATAGATGGTGGCCTTGAGGGCATTGACCTCCTTACCCTTGGCCCTGAAGTCCAGGATGATGGGCACCGAGCCCACAATGTCGATGATACTGAGCAACACCAGCGTTGCACTGAAGATGTGTGTGAGATTGATTGCTCCCATAGCGATTGTTGATTATGTTGTGCAAAGATAAAAAAAAACGATGATATACCAACGTGCGCTGGGCACAAAAATCGTAAAAAGGAGGCAAACGCCTCCTTTTTAATGGTGTAGAGTCCTATGGCTGTAGCATTTAGTCCTCCTTGACCTCCCAGCCCAGTGCCGAAGCGCCCAGGATGGCGGCGTCGGCCTCCTTCATCTCGCTGAAGAGGATCTTGACCTTGCCACGCCACAGGGGCAGCACGTTCTTCTCAAACGCGTCCTTGATGGGGTTCATGATCAGGTCGCCGCTCTTGGCCAGTCCGCCGAAGATGACGAATGCCTCGGGAGCCGAGAATGCGGTAAAGTCGGCCAGAGCCTCGCCCAAAATCTTGCCCGTGTAGTCAAAGATCTCCTTGGCCAGCTTGTCGCCCGCCATGGCTGCGTCAAACACATCCTTGCTGGTGATGTCCTCGGCATTGAGGTCGCGCAACTTGGACTCGTCGCTGCGAATCTCGAGGAACTCGCGTGCCGTGCGTGCCACACCCGTTGCCGAGCAGTAAGCCTCGAGGCAGCCTGTGCGACCACAACCGCACATGCGGCCATTGTTGCGTTTCATGATCACATGGCCCAGTTCGCCGGCAAACCCGTCGTGACCATAGACCATCTGGCCGTTGACCACAATGCCGCTGCCCACGCCGGTGCCCAGCGTGATCATGATAAAGTCCTTCATGCCTCGTGCAGCACCATAGGTCATCTCGCCGATGGCTGCAGCATTGGCGTCGTTGGTCACCACACAGGGGATACCAAACTTGGTCGAAATTTTCTCGGCCAAGGGTATGGGACTGGGCCAAGGCAGGTTGGGAGCTCCCTCAATCATGCCGGTATAATAGTTGCCGTTGGGCGCACCGATGCCGATGCCATTGATTTTGCCCACAGCGTCATTGGCCTCGATGACACGAGTCACCTCGGTGTAGAGTTCATCTACATAGTCGTCAAAGTTGCTGTGCTTGCCTGTCTTGATTGAGTCGCTGGCGATGACGTTGCCACGCGCGTCGACGATACCGAAGGCGGTGTTCGTTCCGCCCATGTCGATACCAATTACATAGGGTTTTGCCATTGTTCTTGAAGTTTATTGAAAAATTTATTGGTTGTTTCGTCAATTTGGCACAAAGGTAGGCATTTTGTTGCAAAGTTGCAAGCAATTGCACATTTTTTAGGATATCGACGATTGGTTTACACAAAAATCACTATCTTTGTAGGCTGAGAAAACAATTAATCACACTCACATAAACAACTGCTAAAATGATAAAGAAACTCATGACATTAGGAATGATGGCTGTGATGCTGGCCACTGGTGTGACACAGCTCACCGCATGCAAGGATGCAAGCAACAACCCGTTGCTGCAAGAGAGCACCCTGCCCTACGGCGCGCCCGACTTCAGCAAAATTCAGGAGAAGGACTACCTGCCCGCCCTGGAAGAAGCTATCAAGCAGAAGCGCGACGAGATCAAGCAGATTGTCGAGAACAAGGACTCGGCAACGTTTGAGAACACTATCCTGGCCTACGACGAGAGCGGCAAACTGCTTGACCGCGTGAGCCGCATCTTCTTTGCCCTGGTCGAGGCCGACAAGACACCGGTCATCGCCGAGACAGAGAAGAAGATTTTGCCCAAACTCACAGACCTGGAGAACGAGATTGCCTTCAACAAGCCATTGTTTGAGCGCATCAAGCAAGTCTATGACCGAGACCTCGAGAAACTGCAGGGCGAGGACAAGAAACTGCTTGAAGAGACCTACAAGGAGTTTGTGCGCAACGGTGCCTTGCTCAACGAGCAACAGATGGAGCGCATGAAGGAAATCAACCTCAAGATTGCCGACCTGCAGCAACAGTGGGGCGAGTTGGTGCCTGACGCCACCAACAACGCCGTGGTGTGGGTCGACAAGAAAGAAGACTTGGCAGGACTGAGCGAGGCCGACCTGGCACAGTGCGCCAAGGATGCTGAGAGCCTGGGCAAGAAAGCCCCCTATGCCATCGTCATCGTCAACACCACCCAACAGCCGCTGCTGGCCAGCCTGGACAACCGTGACCTGCGCCGCAAGGTCTATGAGGCATCGATCAATCGCTGCGACGGCACCAACAAGTTCAACTCCTATCCACTGGTGGTGCAGATTGCCAAACTGCGTGCCGAGCAGGCCGAGCTGATGGGATATAAGAACTATGCCGAATACTCGCTCGAGAACACCATGGCCCAAAAGCCTGAGAACGTCTATAACTTCTTGAAGGACCTGATTGCTGCCTACACACCCAAGGCCGAGGCCGAGACCAAGGCTATCGAGGAGTTTGCACAGAAAACCGAGGGCCCCGACTTCAAACTCGAGCCCTACGACCGCTTCTACTACTCGGCCAAGATGAAGAAGGAGATACTCAACATCAGTGACGAGGAGGTCAAGCCCTACTTCAACGTCGACAGCGTGCTGATCAATGGCGTGTTCTTTGCCGCCAACAAGGTCTATGGTCTGCAATTCAAGGAGCGCACCGACATCCCCACCTACCACGCCGACATGCGCGTGTTTGAGGTGCTGGACAAGGAAGGCAAGCCCAAGGCGCTGTTCTACTGCGACTACTTCCGCCGCCCCACCAAGCGCGGCGGCGCATGGATGGACGGTTTCGCCAAGCAGAGCCGCCAGCGCAACCAGCTGCCCATCATCTACAATGTGTGCAACAATGCCAAGGCACCCGAAGGCCAGCCCTCGTTGCTGACCTGGGACGAGGTAACGACCATGTTCCATGAGTTTGGGCATGCCCTACACGGCATTCTCTCAGACTGCAACTACTACACACTGAGTGGCACCAGCGTGGCTCGCGACTTTGTCGAGATGCCATCGCAGTTCAACGAGTCGTTCGCCTCGATACCCGAGGTGTTTGACAACTATGCCCGCCACTACAAGACCGGTGAGCAGATGCCTGCCGAGCTCAAGGAGCGCATGCTCAAGAGCATCAACTTCCAGTCAGCCTACGCCCTGGGCGAGAACCTCGCCGCCACCTGTGCCGACATGGCATGGCACATGCTTGCCTCCAAGGATGTTCCCACAGCCGACAAGGCTGCCGAGTTTGAGACCAATGCCCTGAAAGAGATTGGCCTGCTCAACCCGCAGATTCCACCCCGCTATCGCACCAGCTACTTTAACCATGTGTGGGGTGGCGGCTATGCTGCCGGCTACTACAGCTATCTGTGGACCGAAGTGCTGGCCGTGAACATCGCCAACATCTTTGCTCAACGTGGTGCACTCAAGCCCGAGACGGGTCAAGCATTCTGCGACCAGGTGCTGAGCCGTGGCAACACCGGCGACTTGATGAAGATGTTCAGCGACTTCACCGGAATGGCCGAGCCTGACGCCAGCGCCCTGCTCAAAGCACGCGGTCTGTAACCCGCTGCAATCATCAAGAATTGAACAAGAGGGCTTCGCCGAAAAGCGAAGCCCTCTTGTGTTCATTCTGTTTTGTTTTCAGCTTGTTTCATGAGGTGTTTTCTGAGTTTGCTGCACATGGGGATGAAGATAATCACAGACACAGCTCCAGCAATCAAAGCACAAGTCACCGGAACAATCAGGCTGAAGAGCATGTCAACCTTCTCCTTGGCAATGACAATCGAGAACCACTTGATACCCTGCCGACGTAACACAATAAAGACAGCCCTAGATGCCTTGGCTATATACTTGGGCCCAATGCGTTTGACCAGTTGCCGTCCCAACCACCCCACTACGCTCTTCATCTTCTGCAACATCGGGTACTTGCCCAACATGAGTCCCGAACTCTCGATGGCCACGACTTTCTGTACCGATTTGGTCTCATCGGCTCGCTCGTCTTCGGCCGTGCCGTAGAGCAAGAGTATGCGTTGCATAGCCATGTAGAGGCATGCTTGGAAAAACGCGATATCAATGGCACATGCAATCACAATGCCCATGATACTCTCGGGGAAACAAGTAACGAACGACATCAGAAACACCAACGATCCAAAAAACCACTTCAACGACTTGTAATGCTGATTCTTCTGCTCGTCGGTGAGCACATTGGACAGCGATGCCTCCACTGCCTTGCCATACACCTCGTCCTCTGAATCAGGATAGAAGCGACGCACCACCTTGCGCGTATATCTCTCTTTGTTGAGACGCACAACATTGATTTTCAGCACGAGCGACAACAACCACGCGTACTTGTCCAGGCAGTAATCAACCAGTTTTTTTATCTTGTCAAGCAAAGTAACTTTAGTTTTTAGACTTTAGTTTTTAGTTCTTAGTTGTACCCCTCAAGCCCCCCCTTCCTTTAGTGCGGCATGAAGCGACGGATGCGGCTGACTTTGAAGGCCCAGCAGGTGTTTTGCTGCATGTGGCGGTTGAGTGGTGCCATGCCTGTGGTGTCGACGTGGTCACGCCCCATGGTGACGATGCCGTAGACACGCCCGTCACGCACGATGGGGCAGCCACTGGAGCCATGGGTGATGCGGTCGACAGTGGCAATGCGCAAGTAGCCCTGCTCGTCACGTTCGTCAAGCACGAGGCACTGTGTGTCGACCTGCTGCAGCCCGGTGGGGAGCCACTGCCAGCAGATGACACGCAATTCGTCGTGAGGTTCGGCATCATCGTCGGCTAGCGACAGTGGGCTAGTCAGGCCCGGAATGGGATAGATGGCGATGTCATAGCCGTGCTTGTCGTCACCAGGTAGCTGTCGCGGGACCCACTGGTCAAATTGCAATGGGTGCCAGTCACTGCCGTTGCGCAGGTAGTAAGTTTGCTCTTGATTGATCACATGACCTGCCGTGATGAGATAGTCGTCGACACAGAAGGCAGTGCCGGCAAATGACCGCTCGTCGCCCAGGCGGCGAAACAATGGCATGACGTAATGGCTTAATTCATCATTCATAGGCTAGAGGCGAGAAACGAGAACCTTGAGGCAATCTTGCTTCTTGCAGCTCGCTTCTCAATTGAATATTAGAACTTGAGCTGGAGACGGGCATTGATCTGGCGACGAGTCAGATAGTTAGGCACGGCATACTGCAAATCGTTGACATCGGTCACCCAATAGTAGCTGCTCACGTTGCTGATGTCGAAGATGTTGAACACGTCCACACCCAGCCAGATGCTCTTGAAGTGGCTCAAGAATCCTGTGGCCGGACGGTGGTCAGGTCCGACGAGCATGAAGCTCAACCCGATGTCGACACGCTTATAGGCCGGCTGACGGAAGTAGGCCACATCGCGTGTCATGCGTGGTGCCGTGGTGGGGAGACCATCGCTGATGATGCCCTTGAGGCTAAACTTGAGGCGCGGCACCGAGGGGAAGTAGTCGGTGAAGAACAATGCGATGCTGTAGCGTTGGTCGGTGGGGCGCGGCACTTTGACACCATTGAGTGTCTCCTGTGTCTTCATCAGCGACAGGCTCAACCATGAGTCGGTGCCCTCGACAAATTGCCCGAAGAGCTTCATGTCGATGCCTGCGACGTAGCCACTGCCTTCGTTTCTTCCGGAGTAGACCATCTTGAGGTTGTCAACCTCATAGGGGATGATGTTGCTCAAATTCTTGTAGTAGATCTCGGTAGTGAACTTGAACGGACGGTTCAGGGCCCTGAACGTGTAGTCGCCGCCCAGGATGGCATGAATGCTACGCTGACTCTTGATGTCATGGTTCAGAGCAATGTAAGCATTTCCCAGACTGTCGACTTGTTCCATGCGATATTCCTTGTAGAATGGCGCCTGATAGTACAGGCCGCCGGCCAGACGCAACGAGAAGCGGTTATTGCGCTCGGGCACAAAGCCAATGCTGAAGCGTGGCGAGACAAGCGTCTCCTTGTTGAAGTCCCAATGACTGACTCGGATGCCGCCGTTGATTGACCACAATCCCGCGCTGGTCATGAGCTTGTAGGTGTCCTGAACAAAGAAGGCAAATCGGGTGGTGTTGAGGTCGTGGCTCGAGGTCTGGTTGTAGATGACGTTGACCTCTTGAGGGATGTGTGGCAGTGAGTAACCTGCCGAGTCGCGCCACTGCCACTCGCTCGAGCGATCGTAGATGCTCTCGCGACGCATCGAGATGCCATAGCTCAAGTTGTTGTGATTGATGCCGGTATTGCCCTTGAGCGTCACATCGAACACACTGAGTTTGAGTCTGTTGCGCGCATGCTCGTGATATTTGCCCACACCCAGCTCGCCGCCCACGCCATCCTCACCACCGGTGCCAGCCTCGTCCAGCCAGTACTCGCCATGGATGTCATAAGCCACCAACTCGTTGGTCTGATAGCCCGAGGCCTGCAGGGTGAAGTCATTGCCCTTGTTCAAGCGGTAGTTGAGCGACAAAGCGCCGAAGTAGGTGTAGAACTTGTCCTTCTCCTGACCGTCAAAATAGACTTTGAACGACTTGGCATTGGTCGATGTGCCGAAGCTTGTCTCACGGTTTGCGGGAACAAAGCGGTAGTTGTTGAGCGAGATGTTGCCCAAAAATGATAGGCGGAACTTGTCGCTGGGCTTGAGCACCATGTAGGTCTGATAGTCAAAGTACTGCGGGTCGTACTCACCCTTCGACTCAAGTGATCCCAGCAGCGAGGAGTTGCGCTTGTAGCGTGCACCATGCAGCATCGAGAACTTCTTGGTGCCATAGCCCAGCATCAGGTTACCGCCTTGCAAGCTGGCCGACACCGATCCCTCGAAGGCCTCGGGGTCGCGATAGGTGATGCCAAGCACCGACGACATCTTGTCGCCATACTCGGCATTGAAACCACCGGTCGAGAATTCCACATTCTGCACCATGTCGCCATTGATGATGCTCAGACCCTCTTGTTGACCACTGCTGATGAGTTGCGGGCGATAGACTTCAATGCCATTGATATAGACACTGTTCTCGTCGTAGGAGCCGCCGCGCACCATATACTGCGACGACATCTCGTTCTTGCTGCTCACACCAGCCATGGTGGTGAGCACGTTCTCGACGGCATTGCCACTGGCAGTGGGTGTGATGCTGGTCTGACTGAGGTCGAGGCCCTGCATGGCATTGGTCTGCTTCTTGTACTCGGTGATGGTCACCTCATTCAGTTCCTGCGTCTTCTCATAGAGCTTAGGATTGAGCGTGACAGTGCCCTCGGGCTTGATGAGCTCACGCGTGACCGTGCTGTAGCCCAGACAAGTGAACTCGACACGGATGGTGTCGCTCTTGGGCACATTCAGTTCATAGAAGCCTTTGTCGTTGGTGTTCACCCCGATGGTGGTGCCCACAATGCGCACCGTGGCAAACTCGATGGGTTTTCCGGCATCATCGATGACCTTGCCGGTAATCTTGACCTGCGCCACAGCTCCCAGCGCCACTAGTAGACACAGGAACACAAGCAGGATATGCTTCATTTGCATCACGAATCTTCAAATTTGAGAATTATCTTTTCAAGAATAAGCCTCAGGGCTTATGGTTCTAAAAAATATTAACGCAAAAAAGCGCAATAAAGTATAGCATGGCACTGAAAACCACAAAACACCACAGTCAATCGCACTGACTAATCGCACTGGCCAGTGCATTGAGCTGCAGGCACTGCTCACGTGTGATGGACACGCGCTCGTTGTGGTGCGGCCATGGCGCCACGAGCAATATCTGCCCACCTGCGCATGCATCAAACTGCGCCCCACCGGGTTTCCAATGTGGCGAGAAACCGTTTTCAACCAAGATGATCTGCCGCGCTCCGCACTCAAAGGCCGCCCGCATCACCGCCTTCTCGCCTGGGCTGATACAAGCCGACACCAGCACAACACCATCGCCGGCCAGCGACACAAAATGTTCGACAGCCTGTGCAATCTGCTGCTCGGTCAGGCGACGCGAACACTGCACCATCACTCTGTCGGGATGGTCCAGCAGAAACCGATTGCCCATCACACTGACCGTCTGGCCCATGATGTCGACATCGTGCTGGACAGTAAAAAAATCCGGATGATTCCGCTTGGTCCACAAGCGATAAGGGTTTTGCTGCAAGTACCGCAGCATGTTGTCCAGCTGGCCTTCACGCTGCAGAATCGTGTCGTTAAAGCCCAACTCCCACAGGCGACTTTCGTGACGAGGCTCACCCAGAGCAATCCTGGCCTTGTCGCAGAATCGCTTGAATGCCTCGACTACGCGCCCCAGGTGCTGGGGCATGTGTTCGGTGACAAAGAGGATGCCATGCAGATGATCGGGCATCAGTTGAATGCCCAACGAGCGCACTTGAGGGTAATGAGTGCCAATTGCCGCCCATGTGTCCAGCACCGCATGGCCCAGGGGCGAAGGTTGCAGCCAGGGTAGCGGATGGGCTGCATCTGAGTCGCAAAGCTGCCCGAGCACCTGACGGCGTCCCTCGACGACGAGAGTGATCATGTAGATGCAGCGGCCATAGTAGTCATGGCCAGCCTTGCGGCGCTTCATCGAGGGCTTCTTTTCGAGCCCCGGATGTGAGGCCCACCACTGTTTTCGCTGCTCGTTGCGCTTGTCTTCCATCATCATTAATAATCATTCATTCTGCAAGCCGGTGGCTTGCAATACAGAACCAGCCAGTGGCTTGCAATGCCGAACCAGCCAGGTGGCTTGCAATACCGAACCAGCCAGGTGGCTTGCAACACCGAACCAGCCTGGCTACAAGGGGTCCTGTATTGCGAGCCACCTGGCTCGCACACTACTGTTGCTCGAGCTCAGTGTTGATCTTCTCGATGTAGTCGAGCAGCTCATCACGGCCGCGACCATCCTCGCTGCTGGTGAGGAAGATGGGTGGCAGCTCCTCCCAGGTCTCGAGCAGCTCGCGCTTATAGGCCTCAATGGCTTCCATGCCAGCCTGTCGCCCCAGCTTGTCGAGCTTGGTAAACACGATGGCAAAGGGTATGCCACTCTCGCCTAGCCACTGCATGAAGTCGGTGTCAATCTTCTGCGGCTTGAGGCGGCTGTCGACCAGGACAAAGAGATTGGTCATCTGGCGACGCGTCATGATGTAGCCTCGTATGATCCGCTCAAGTTGCTGACGCTGGTCCTTGCTGCGGCGAGCGTAGCCATAACCAGGCAGGTCGACGATATACCACGCGTTGTTGATGCGAAAGTGGTTGATGAGCAACGTCTTGCCCGGTGTCTGCGAGGTCTTGGCCAGCCCACGACGCCCAGTGAGCATGTTGATGAGGGATGACTTGCCCACATTGCTCCGGCCTATGAAGGCGTACTCGGGCAGTGTGGTGTCGGGGCACTTGCTCACATCACTGTTGCTTATTTCAAAGTCAGCATAACGAATTTCCATAGTTTCAAAATTTTTTCGGCAAAGTTAATGCATTTTCGCCACATTGACAACAAAGCCGACACCCAAAAGGGCGTCGGCATTGGCTAACATGCACGCAATCGCGCATGGTGTATGTGCTTTGATTTTAGAGGTTGGGGTTGACCTTGGTCCACTCGCTGATGGGCGGCACGATGCCCAGGTCGACCAACTCGTCGCGCATGTGGCACAGGTGCTCATAGCTTGCATCGAGCTTAGCCATCTCCTCGTCGGTGCCCTGCGGCATCTTGAAGGTGCAACCATTCTCATCGAGCGTGGTGTCCATAGCCATCATGATGTTCTGATACTTCTCGTTCTTGACAAATGTGCCGGCAGGCCAAACAAACTTCTCGCCACCCATAACCGAGCGAATCATCTCGACCGACAGGTAAGCCGGGCTCTGGAACGAGCTGCGTCCGCGCAGTTCGATAATCTTGGCGCCACCCTTGGTGACATCCACCTTCATCTGCTCCCACTCATCGTGAGTCATCTTGCCCTGCTCAATCAGGTCGTAGAGCGGCGTGCCATCGATGCGCACCTGCGAACCGAACACTGCCATCTGCTCGCCATGGCCGCCATAGGTGGTGCAGCCCGTGACCTTGCTCTGCATCACGCCGAAGCGCTTGGCCAGCGCACTCTGGAGACGAGTCGAGTCGAGGCCTGCCAGTGTGGTGACCTGCGAGGGCTTCAAGCCCGAGTAGAGGAGCGTCACCAGACCGGTGAGGTCGGCGGG
>DEKO01000093.1 GCA_002353885.1 Porphyromonadaceae bacterium UBA2720 | reverse complement strand
GAGTACACCCGCGTGATCAACTACATCAAGGACTTCGCCAACAATGCCAATGGCGACATCGACGACAGCTATCTGGCTGGTGTCACGCTCAAGCTGGGTGTGCCACTGCTGCAAGATGCTCAGAACGACGTGCCCGCAGTTGCCACCGAGCTCGACAAGCTCTATGGTGACCTGGCTGCCGAGAGCGTGGTCGCATTCATGGGCCATGGCAACCCCGACTCCTATGACACCTACAAAGCCAACATCCGCTACACCCAGCTCGAGCAGGCTCTCCAAGAGCTCAGCAGCAACTACTTTGTGGGCACCGTCGACATGATTGGCAACTTCAAGACCAACGTCCACACCCGCATGCAGGCCTCTGGCATCACCAGCGGCAAGGTCTATTGCCACCCGCTGATGTCGATCGATGGCGACCATGGTCACAACGACATGGCTGGCGATGACGACGACAACTGGCAAGAGGGCAAGGGTTTCACCTATAACGACGAGGGTGAAGTTGAGGACACCTCGTGGAAGATGTTCTTCCATCACATGGGCTATGAGTGCAACAATTCGACCATGATCGAGAAAGGTCTGCTCGAGTTGCCCACCATCCGCCAGATTTGGATGAACCACACGCGCGAAGCCATCAATGGCGAGCCTCTTGACTTCTATCACTCGAAGAATCCCGAATAATGTATTGGTTGTCGGTTGTCAGTTGTCGGTTATCGGTTGTAACTGAAAACTGAAAACAGATAACAGAATAGAATAATGTATCATAAACTCATATTAACATTAGTAGTGCTCCTCTCGGGGGGCACTACTTTTGCGCAAATCCACAAGATGGAGCGCAGCGACTCGGCACAGGCCGAGCGCACCTATAATCTCAATCCCGTGGTGGTCACCGGATCGGGACACCACCAGCGACTGAAAAATACAGCAACTCCTGTACGTGTGCTCAGCAGCCAAGAAATCGGTGAACAGGGCATCACCACCCTCGACGCAGCACTCACGCGCATGATGCCACAAGTGTCAATGTCGCCCAACTCGATGGGTACACATCTGCGACTCAATGGACTGGGCAACAAATACATCCTCATTCTCATCAATGGACAGAAACTGACGGGCGACATATCGAACAATGTGGACCTGAACCGCATCAACATGGCGCGTGTCAAACGCATCGAGGTGCTCGATGGGGCAGCATCGTCGCTCTATGGATCCGACGCTATTGCCGGAGTGATCAATATCATCACCGACCAGCCCACCAGCCAGTTGGTGAGTGTGACTAGCGACACACGCGTCTCGGGCCATGGTGTGTTCACACAGGCAGTGACGCTTGATGTTTTCAAAGGTGGATTCGGCTCTTACACCTCATTTGCCCACGACCGTGCCGACAGTTACCGCAACAACGACCTGGAGTACAAGAAAGGGTCGGACACCGAGACACAACCCACCATTGCGCCATTCTTCACCGGATACCGCGCGAGCATTGTCGGGCAGAAATTCACTTACGCTCCCAATCAGCATTTGGCATTGAATGCCGGCATCGACTACTCGCACAAGCTCACTGACCGCCCAAACAGTCGCGACGATGTCACGGGTGGCACCGACTATGAGATGCGTTACCGGGGATTGCGCTGGAACGTGGGAGGTATCTACAAGTTCAGTAACCTAAACTCGCTGCAGGCCGATTTCACAGCCGACCACTTCCGATATGGCAAACTCTATGATGTCGAGACCAAGAACTATGCTGTGGGCGACTATGTGCAGAGCAAGCGGCAGCGCGCCCTGGACGCACAGCTCAAGGCCATCCTGGGACTGATGCGCAATGCCACCACTATCTTTGGAGCAGAGTGGCGCAAAGACTGGCTTGTGGCCACATCGGGCAATATCGACCGCGCTGTCTACTCGCTGGCGGCATACGGCCAGCACGAGATGCGACTGTTCCGAGATTTCACCGCCACCGCAGGGCTGCGTCTGACCTACCATGAGACCTTCGACTGGCACCTCACGCCCAAGGTAGCACTCATGTATGCCCCCGGCAACTTCCGCCTGCGGGCTACCTACTCGGCCGGTTTCCGTGCGCCGGGGCTGGACGAGCTCTACTATCACTACTTCTCAGTCAACCGCGGCAAACCGCAGATCAGCTTTGGCAACACTGCACTCAAGCCCGAGAAGAGCCACTACTTCTCGCTCGGAGCTGAATATCGCAACAACATCATTGCTGTGAGTGTCACCGGCTACATCAACCGCATCAGTGACATGGTGGTCAAGCAGAACATCCCGGTCGATGACGAGGTGAGAGCCATGCTGCAAGCCGAGTTTCCTGAGATGAAGCCCGATGAGGCCGCGCGGCTCGAGCGTTATGCGCTGTATCAGAACAGCGACCGTGGCGACATCAAGGGGCTGCAGGTCAATGTCTCGGCCAATGTCACGCGCGACCTCAACCTGTCGGCCAACTATGTCTATACCTACGCCCGCACGCGCAGTGGCGAGGAGTGGACCATGCTCGAGCGCAGCGTGCGCAATGCGGCCACGATGGCTGCCAACTACAGCCACACCTGGAACTGGTATCGCCTCAATGTCAACCTCAATGGCCGCGTACAGTCCAAGACCTACTATCCGGGTTATGAGGACGCACCGGGCTATGGAATCTGGAACATCAACACGTCACACACCTTCGATTGTGTGCGCCACTTCACCTTCGAGGCCAGCCTGGGTGTGGACAACATTTTCGATCGCGTGGACCGACGCATCGACTCATCGTTGCGCAAGTATGCTCTCTACACCCCGGGCCGCATGATTGTCGCAGGTCTCAAAATCCGCTTCAAGTGATACTCAAGAGACAAGAAGCAAGATACAAGTGCGAGATGCAAGAACTTGTCGATGTATTCCGAGACGCAGTCTCGGACAATCGAACTCTGTTCTCAATTTTCAATTTTCAATTCTCAATTCTCAATTAAAAGTTGTACCTTTGCAGTCATGATGAGCAAGATTATTGTAGCCGGCATCGGACCGGGCAGTGCTGCCGATATGACTCCAGCGGTGATCGAGGCGGTGCGCCAGGCCGATGCCGTGGTGGGCTATAAGTACTACTTCCAGTTCAT
Source organism: Porphyromonadaceae bacterium UBA2720 (assembly GCA_002353885.1). GTDB lineage: Bacteria > Bacteroidota > Bacteroidia > Bacteroidales > Muribaculaceae > Sodaliphilus. Next base: position 8,592 of record DEKO01000093.1, on the reverse strand, counting down.
AGCACCCTATCTGCCAGACGGGTGCGAGTGCATCGACACCGGCATGAAGCGCGAGCGCGATCGAGCCGAACAGGCCTTCGTGCTAGCTGAGCAGGGCAAGACGGTGGTTGTCATCTCGTCGGGCGACGCGGGCATCTATGGCATGACACCGCTAGTCTATGAGATGCGCCGCGAGCGCGGTAGTGAGGTCGAGATTGAGTCGCTGCCGGGCATCTCGGCGTTTCAGAAAGCCGCTTCGTTGCTTGGGGCACCTATCGGCCACGATGTGTGTCTGATTTCGCTAAGTGACCTGATGACACCGTGGGAGGTCATTGAGCGCCGCATCCGTGCAGCTGCCGTGGGCGACTTTGTCACGGCGGTCTACAACCCCAAGTCGCAGGGACGCTATTGGCAACTCTATCGCTTGCAGGAATTGTTCCTGCAGGAGCGGGCTGCCGACACGCCTGTGGGCTATGTGCGCCAAGCTGGGCGCGATGACCAGCGGGTCAAGGTCACAACACTAGCCGAGTTTGACCCCGAGGAAGTGGACATGTTCACCATTGTTCTCATCGGAAATAGCCAGAGCTATGTGGCCGATGGAAAAATGATCACACCGCGTGGTTATTACCGCCATCAGGCCGATGCTGAGGTCAAGCCTGGGCAGCAAATCATGATGGAATCGTTCCGGACCATTGAGCGCGAACTCCACAACCGCGACCTGCCGCTCGACCACAAGTGGGCATTGCTGCATGCCATTCACACCACGGCCGACTTCGACATGGAGCGCATCCTCTACACCGACCCAGGAGCTGTTGAGGCAATTTATAACAAGGTGGCCAGCGACAACCTCAAGACCATCGTCACCGATGTGACCATGGTGTGCAGCGGCATACGCAAGGGTGCTTTGTCTCGGCTGGGCATTGAGGCTAAGTGCTACTTGAGTGACCCTCGTGTGGCTGAGATGGCTACGTCGCTTGGCATTACTCGCACCCAGGCTGGCATCCGTGTGGCCGTTGACGAGCATCCCGATGCGTTGTTTGCCTTTGGCAATGCGCCGACGGCACTGATGGAACTGTGTTCGCTCATCCGGCAGGGAAAGGCTCGTCCGGCAGGCATCATTGCTGCTCCGGTGGGCTTTGTACACGTGTGTGAGTCCAAACACATGGTCAAGCCATTCAGGCATATTCCCAAGATCATCGTTGAGGGTCGTAAGGGCGGCAGCAACTTGGCCGCAACCCTGTGCAATGCCATCCTCACTTATGACGATGCAGCCCAACTGCGTCCTGGTCGCGACCTTTAGCCAATGCGCAATTCACAATGCACAATTCACAATTCACGATGCTGGGAGCGGGGTAGCGTGAATGGCCAAGGCGGTTGTAGGGACGGCGCTCCCGCGCCGTCCGCCTCGACAAAAGGTTAATTCAAGTTGTGCAACTTGAGGGGTAATGGGTAAGGGGTTAAGGGTAAGGGGTAAAGGTTGGGACGTGAGGTGCCGCCTGAACTGCCAACATCATGTAACGGCTTTACACAGAGGGTTCGTTGTCGCTCCACCCCTGCCTCTGTTCGCTGAAAGCTGTTTGCTGTTCACTACTTTAGAAAGTTAAATATGAAATTCATCATCATTGGCATTAGTGATGCCCCGCAACCCTATTTCACTCCCGAGGTGTCAAGCATCATTGAGAGGGGTAGGGTGTTCTCGGGAGGCAAGCGACATCACGAGATCATGGCTCCGCTGTTGCCACAAGGTGCACTGTGGATTGACATTACTGTGCCTCTCGATGCAGTGTTTGAGCACTACCGTGGCCATGAACAGGTGGTGGTCATCGCCAGTGGCGACCCTCTGTTCTTCGGCTTTGCCAACACCATCCGCGTCCGTCTGCCCGAGGCTCAAGTAGTGCTATATCCATCATTCAATTCGCTGCAGATGTTGGCTCATCGGCTAGTGTTGCCCTATCACGACATGCGCATCGTCTCGCTCACCGGACGCCCCTGGCCTGAGTTTGACCGCGCCCTCATCGAGCGGACCGAGAAAATCGGTCTGCTCACCGACCGCACGCACACTCCTGCAGCCATAGCTCAACGCATGCTCGACTATGGCTACTGCCACTACATCATGCATGTGGGTGAACATCTGGGCAACCCTGAGCAGGAGTGTGTGACAACATTGTCACTGGGCGAGGCCGCACAGCGTGAGTTTCTGCATCCCAACTGCGTCATCCTCACCGGCCACGACACGCGACCGCGATACTATGGTATTCCTGACGATGAGTTTGACTTGCTCGATCGACGCCCGAAGATGATCACCAAGGCTCCCATTCGTCTGCTCACGCTGCAAGCCCTGCAGTTGCAGCGTCGGCGTGTGTTGTGGGACATCGGCTTCTGCACAGGCAGCGTTTCCATCGAGGCACGTCTGCAATTCCCGCATCTGCAGGTGGTGGCATTTGAGGTAAGGCCTGAGGGCAAGCAGCTCATGGCCGAGAACAGCCGCCGATTCGGTGCGCCAGGCATCGTGGTGCGCATGGGCGACTTCTTGGAGGCCAATCTGTCAGACCTGCCGCGACCCGATGCCGTGTTCATCGGCGGGCATGGCGGACGACTCTGTGACATCATGGCACGAGTGCTCACCGTGCTGGCCGATGATGGCTGCATGGTCATGAACAGTGTCACTGCTCCACGTGTGACGACCGACAGTCGGTGCTTGTGGAACAAAGCCTGCGCTGAGTTGGGGCTGACACAAGGGCCAGCCCAGCGCATCATACTCAATGACAATAATCCTATCGAATTGCTGACATGTCGAAGATAGCCATTATACCCACTGGTGAGGCCGGAAAACGTTTGGCCGACACCTTACAGACAACACTGAGTGCTGTCGTCATCACACGACAGCAAGTGACTGAGTCGTGGAACGACTTTGATGCCTTTGTCTTCATTGGCGCCATGGGCATCTGTGTGCGCACAATAGCACCTGTGATTGATGATAAGCACACCGACCCGGCCGTCGTGTGCGTTGACACAATGGGTAAGTACGTCATCTCGGTCCTCTCGGGCCATGTGGGCGGTGCCAACCAATTGACACACCACATTGCCGAGTTGCTCGGAGCCAACCCTGTGATTACCACTCATAGCGACAATGCTGGCCTGTGGGCACTCGACACGTTGGCCCGGCGATTTGGCTGGGAACTTGTCGAGGACGATGACGACATCAACCCTTGCATCTTTGCTTTTGTCAACCGGCAGCCCACAGCGCTGTTGCTTGACATATGCGACGAGGGAACCAACTACTTGGAGCGCACCATGCCCGACCATGTGACACGCATCACCGACATCAGCCAGGCCGATCCGTCACGCTTCAGATTGCTAATCACGGTGTCGCCGTTCACGCATCTTGTGCCACAGGGAATTCTGAGCCTCAATTTTGTGCCGCGCGTGTTGTCGATTGGTTTCGGTCTGGCACATCGCCCCGATGACCCCGAAGCAATAGCTGCACACATCGACGATGTGTTGCTCGACCACGGTATCATACCATTTGCCCGGGAGTATTGCTCAATCGATGTCAAGGCCGACGAGCCCATGGTGCAGATACTCAAAGAACAGGGCGAGTCTGTTGCCTTCTTCAGTGCTTGGCAGTTGGCACAGGTCGAGGTGCCCAATCCCAGCGACACGGTGGCCAAGCACGTGGGCACCCCCAGCGTGTGCGAGGCAGCTGCATTGCTTGCCTCAAATCACGGACAGTTGCTGCTTCCCAAGGTCAAGGGCCATGACTTCACTGTGGCCGTGGCCATCGACCGCAGATATCTGCGCCATGGGCACATCGAGATTGTGGGTGCAGGTCCGGGCGACCCCGACCTGGTGTCGGTGCGCGGGCGGCAGATGCTAGAGCGGGCTGACCTCATCCTCTATGCCGGCTCACTGGTGCCGCGCCAGCTCACCGAGTGTCACAAGCCAGGTGCCGTCGTGCGCAGTTCGGCCGACATGAATCTGGAGCAGCAGTGTGCCCTGATGAAGCAACACTACGACTGCGGGCATTTCATCGTGCGCCTGCACACCGGCGACCCATGCATCTTCGGTGCCATACAGGAGCAGATGGCCTACTTCGACCGTGAGGGCATGCACTATCACATCACACCGGGCATATCGTCATTCTTGGCCGCGGCAGCCGAGCTGCGCAGCCAGTTCACCATCCCCGAGCGCACACAGACCATCATCCTCACGCGCGGCGAGGGGCGCACACCCATGCCCGAGCGGGAACAATTACACCTGTTGGCCCGCAGCCAGAGCACCATGTGCATCTTCTTGAGTGCGGCCATTGTCGACGATGTGCAGCGTGAGTTGCTCATGGAGTATCCCGAGGACACTCCTGTAGCGGCATGTTACCACCTCACATGGCCCGACCAGCGCATCTATCGCGGCGTTTTGCGCGACTTGGCAAAGATAGTGCATGATAACAACCTGACCCTGACCACGATGCTGGTCGTGGGCGAAGCCATCGACAATCGTCAAGGCCTGTCGGAACTCTACAACAAGCACTTCACCCACATGTTCAGAACAGGCGACAAATGATATTGGTTTTTGGCGGAACGACCGAGGGGCGCATGGCTGCCCAGGTGCTGGACGAGGCTGGCACGCCCTACTTCTACTCGACGTATGGCCACGGGCAGACGCTTGATCTCGTGCATGGCACACGCCTGGCCGGGGCCATGCAAGTCGATGACATGGCTAGTGTCTGTCTTGATCACGATATCCGGCTGATTGTGGATGCTGCCCATCCCTTTGCCCATCGGCTGCACCGCAATGTCGTGCAGTTGGCCCTTGAGATGGGGCTGCCCGTCATCCGCTACGACCGCATCTATCCTCCCCGCGATACCAGACTGGTATGGTGTCGAGACTATGCCGATGCCATCTGTCAACTGAATGCTCGTGGCATCAACCGATTGCTGGCACTGACTGGTGTCAACACCATCCAGCAGCTAAAAAACTACTGGATGGCCCATGAGTGCTGGTTTCGAATCCTCAAGCGGACAGACTCGGTTGATAAGGCCCGAGAGGCGGGCTTTCCCGCCGACCACTTGGTCTATTATCAGAACGACAACACCCAACAATTGCTCGAACAACTGCGCCCCGAGGCCATACTGACCAAGGAAAGCGGTCACAGTGGAGGCTTTGACCAGAAGGTAGCAGCGGCACAACGGGCGGGCGTGCCCGTCTTTGTGGTCGAGCGGCCTGCTTATCCCCAAGTGCAGGGTGTGGCCGTGAGGCATGTCGATGGCCCGCATGGACTGCGCCGAGCTATCGAGCAACTGTTGCCAGCGTTCTACCCGCTGCACAGCGGCTTGACCACAGGCACATGCGCCACGGCAGCAGCCATCGCTGCCACACATCGGCTGGTCACGGGCGAGGCACCGGACAGGGTGCCCGTGATCTTGCCTGACGGCGAGACCATCCATGTCGCAGTGACCTATGGTGAGGACTATGCCTCGGTGATCAAGGATGCGGGCGATGACCCCGATGTGACCGATGGACTCGAAATCCGTGCCCATGTCGAGTGGAGCGATGATTTTGAAATTTGTGGCGGCGAGGGGGTGGGGCGTTTCACGTTGCCAGGTTTCGACTATCCGCCAGGCGAGGCTGCCATCAACCGCACACCGCGACAGATGCTGCGCGACAATGTCCACGAGGCAGTGCGCATCACCATCAGTGTGCCGCAAGGACGCGAGATAGCGCGCCGCACCTTCAACCCCAGACTGGGCATCGAGGGTGGCATCAGCATCATCGGTGAGTCGGGCATTGTCAAGCCCTATAGCGAGGAGGCTTTTGTCCAGAGCATCGGCAAGTGCATGCAGGTAGCTGTGGCCTCGGGCACAACGCGTGTGGTCATCAACAGCGGTGCCAAGAGTGAGTCCTATCTGCGTGCCTATTATCCCGACCTGCCGCCGCAGGCATTTGTGCAATATGGCAATTATGTGGGACAGACGCTGCGGTTTGCCACTCAGCTAGGCATCACGCAAGTCACACTGGGCGTGATGCTGGGCAAAGCTGTAAAACTGGCAGCAGGCAACCTCGACACCCACAGTCGTGTGGCCACAATGGACAAAGAATTCATAGCACAGATGCTGGCCGAGGCCGGCTGTGACATCAATCTGAGTGATATCACACTGGCACGTGAGTTATGGGACAAAATACCAGCTGATCGCCTTCAGACATTTGCACAGGTGGTCATAGGCCACTGCCTGGAGCACTGCGCCCAACTGCTGCCTCATGGCACACTCACCATCCTGTTGATCGACAACAACGGCACAATCTATAGACTTTAGACGTTAGAAGTTTAATCGAATGTTCGAATGCTCGAATGTTCGAAACCCGAAACCCGTCATAGCGAGTAGCGGTGGCGGCGCATCAGCACCATGACGATGACAGGCGCACCAACTAGGGCTGTGACACTGTTGACAGGTAGGGCGCCCTCGAACCCTGGTGCCCGTGCGATGAAGTTGCACAGCAGCGCCAGTGCGGCGCCACACAGTGCGGTGGCGGGCATCAACACTAGATGATCACTGGTGCGATAGAGACCGCGAGCCAGATGTGGCACAGCCAAACCAATGAACATGATGGGGCCGCAATATGCCGTGACGATGGCAACCAACACACCCGACGAGACGATAATCCACATGCGGGCACGCTGCACATTCAGTCCCATGCTGGCGGCATAGCGGTCACCCAGCAGCATGGCATTCAGCGGCTTGACCAGCAAGAAGCTGAGCGGCAACAGCACGCACATCACCGCCACGAAGAGCATCACCTCGTCACCCGACACGCGCGAGAACGACCCTAGCCCCCACACGACAAACGCCTTGACGTCCTCTTCGGGGCTCAGAAACTTGAGCACACCGATGATGGCAGTGGCCAGGTAGCCTATCATCACACCGATGATGAGCAGTGTGACATTGCCCTGCACCTTGTTGGAAATCCACAGAATGAGCAACATCACTGCAAGAGCACCCACTATGGCAGCAATAGAGATGGCTGCATCGCCCAGATAACCCAAACGACTCAGCGCCACGCCACCCAGTTGTCCCGAGAGGAGAACCACAAATGCCACACCCAGACTGGCACCATTCGAGATGCCCAAGATTGACGGCCCGGCCAACGGGTTGCGGAAAATGGTCTGCATCATCAGTCCGCTCACGGCCAATCCTGCACCGGCCACAATTGCAGTCAGCGACTGTGGCAAGCGCGAACTCAACACGATATTGGTCCATATCTCCGACTCGCTGCCCAGACCTACAAGTATGCGGCAAATGTCGGCTATGGGAATCCTAACCGAACCAATGAACAGGTTGATTATCAGCAATGCGCCGATTCCTATCAGCAGGGCTAGAGTCAGGGGCAGTGAACGTCTCATCGCAGCAGATGATAGAAGGTGGGTTGGTAGTCCTTTTCAACCAGTTCGGGATGGAAGATGGCCACGAAGTCCTTGAGCAACACGTCGGGCTTGACGGGCGCAATCTCATAGTACGGGGTCTGTTTCATGTTGCAGTAAATCACCTTTTTCTCCTTGAACGACTTGAGCATCTCGTTGCGAGGTTCGCTGGCCTTCAAAGCCTCATAGCTGAACTCGCCAGCATAGCTGTTGAGGATGCGCCAGTAGTCGGCATTAGCCGACAGAGCATACATCTTCTCAAACTCCAAGTCCTCGCCTGAGGTCTCATCGTCGTTGATGACATATTCGGCACCGGCATCGCGGAAAATCTGCGCCAAGTAGTTCTTGCCACCCACTGCATGCCAGTTGCCATAGTGCATCTCACCGCTGGTCACGCTGGGGCGGGTCTTGACGTTGGCTGCCTGAGCCTTGAGGGCATTATAGCGTTGCTCGATGCCTGCAAATAACTCATTAGCCTCTCGCTCCTTGCCAATAAACAAACCCACAAATTTGATCCATTCGGCCTGGCCCAGGGGGTCTAGTTCCTTGTAGCCCAGATGAGGTACCAGTGTGATGCCGGTTTCTTTGATGGCATCATAACCACCACGCTTCGACGGCGAGATGAATATGACATCGGGGTTGGCTGCTAGCACTAGCTCGTTATCAAACTCGCCCTCCATGCCTATCTTGACCATGCGGCCATCCTTCACACGGGCCAGGATGTCTTGGTTAAACAGGTTCTTAGTGCCGGTGATGCCCTTGACCACGTCGTGCGCATCGAGAATGGTGAAGTTGCTCAACTGCAAAGCTGTCATGCAGATGGTGCGCTTGATGGGCACCTTGACCTTGGTGTAGCCCTGTGGCACAATGGCGTCATCGGTGTGCACGAGTGCAAAGTGGTCTTTCTTGCCTACATCGACCAGGCGCACGTCGGCCGAGTCACGGACACTGAATCCTGTGGCATACTTGACAGCTACACTGGCTAGTGAGTCGTTTGTGGGTTTGTTCTCTTGGTTTGAGTTGCCTGCTGGATTGCAGGCAATGAGCATCAATGCGAGAGTGACGAAGGGCAGTATTTTCTTCATTTTATTTGGTTTTAGTAAAAAGCGGTGCAAAATTACAAAAAATCCTTGTCTTCTCTGACTATCGTGTGGCGAAATGTTTGTAATTTTGCACCCAAATCTCGTGCCAACGAGTGC
>DEKO01000158.1:3380-3518 GCA_002353885.1 Porphyromonadaceae bacterium UBA2720 | reverse complement strand
CCGTTACAGGGCGTTGACCAGCTCGACAATCTTGGCGCGGATGTCGTCGGTCTTCTGCTCTTCGTTCATAGCCGTGACGATGCCCGTGTCGGTGACGTTCCAGTAATGGCAGATATCGTGATACTCGGCCTGTGCTCC
>DEKO01000158.1:0-3290 GCA_002353885.1 Porphyromonadaceae bacterium UBA2720 | reverse complement strand
ACGCAATACATGCGCTGGATGGGCGCCTGCATCTGTGCACAGAGGGTGAAGTAGTAGATGGGTGCAGCCAGCACCAGCACGTCGGCTTCGGCCATGAGTGGATAGAGTTCCTGCATGTCATCCTTCTGGATGCATGCTCCGTTGCCCTTGGTGTGGCAATACTCGCAGGCCAGACAGCCAGCAATCTTCATGTGCGACACGTTGACTAGGTTCACCTGGTGTCCAGCTGCCTGAGCAGCGTTCTTGTACTCTTGTGCCATCCAGGCGGTGCTACCCTTGGCACGTGGTGACGATTGTAGAATGAGAATGTTCATAGTGTTTGGAAGTTAAGCTGATTATGTTCTAAAGTCTGAAGCCCCTATGGGATGAATTATGTTCGGTTAGAAGTTGGGCCGGTCGACAGACGGCGCCGCATGGTCAGTGACGTGGCCAGGGCGGTGAGCAACCCGATGACAGCCACCAGCGCAAAGGCCAGCAAGACGTCGGTCCACTGGACGATGACCGGGTAGGCATGCACCACCAGCGACTGCGAGTCGACACCCAGCTTGAGCCACCCGAAGTGCTGCTGGCCCAGACACAGCAGCAGGCCCAGTGTCACACCCAGCACGGCACCCACCAGGGTGATGAGCCACCCCTCGATGACAAAGATGCGTGTGATGTGGTGGTCGCTGGCGCCCAGGCTGCGCAGGGTGGCGATGCTCTCGTCCTTCTCGATGATGAGCAGCGACAGGGTGCTGATGACGTTGAACGTGGCGATGAGCAGGATGAAGGCCATGAGCAGGAAGGCCATCCACTTCTCGACGTTGACCAGGCGATAGGCCGCCGACTGCTGCATCAGGCGGTTCTTGATGGTATAAGATTCGCCCAGTTGTTGTTGCAGTTGTGCCATGAACTGTGACTCGTCGGCACCGGGCTGCAACTTCACCTCGACCTGCGTGGCCTGGGTGGGATAGTCAAACAGGCGTCGTGCCTTGTCGATGGGCACATAGATCAGGTCGGCGTCGTAGGCGTTCTGCTGCAGCTGGAACACGCCCGAGACAAACAGCGAGTCGGCCACAAAGGCGCCCATCGGGTTGGACATGTTCACACGTCCCTGTCGCTTGGGAGCATAGAGGTTGAGCATGAGCAAGTAGCCCGGGTGCACATGCAGCTGCAGTGCCGGCCCCACGCCCACCACGGCATAGGCGCTGACCTGGTCGTGCAACGTCCAGTTGCCGTCCACCATCAGCGAGTTCATGTCGTTGAGCTGGTTGTAGCTGTCGGGCACGCCCTTGAGGCGCACGGGCATCTGGTAGTCGGCAAACACGGCCAGGGCATGGTCCTCGATGATGGGCACAGCGGCTGCCACGCCGGGCATGGATGTCACGACGCGCACCACACTGTCGGCCTGCTCGATGGCTTTGCCCGCGCTGGCTGTGATGGCCACCTGTGGGTCGAGCTGTGCCAGCTTGCCCATGATGAGCCCACGGAAGCCATTGAACACGCTGAGCACGCAGATGAGGGCTGCTGTGGTCACCACCACCCCCAGCATCGAGATGATGGAGATGATGTTCACCGCATTGTGGGCCTTCTTTGACACCAGGTAGCGCAGCGCTATTTTCAGCGGATAGTTCACTTCTTGAGCAGCTGGTCGATGTGCTCGATATAGTCGAGCGAGTCGTCGATGTAGAAGGTGAGCTCGGGAGTGCGCCTCAACTGGTAGCGCAGCCGCTGTGACAGGTCATAGCGTATGGCTGTGGCGTTGGCGTTGATGTTGCTGATCATTTCTGCCCCCTTCTCGCTGGGGAAGATGCTCAGGTGCACCCGTGCCACGCTCAGGTCGGGCGACACGCGCACGTGGCTCACGCTGATGAGCACACCGTTGGTCTTGGCTGTCTCGAGTCGGAAAATTTCACTCAGCTCCTTCTGGACGAGTCGGTTGATTTTTTCTAGTCTGGTTGCTTGCACTTGTATGAATTGTGAATTGTGAATTGAGAATTGAGAATTGTGCATTTTGCATTTTGCATTTTGCATTTTGCATTTTGCATTCATATTGGTGGTGCAAAGTTAATGCTTTTTGCCGAAATATTGGCCAATGGAGCACCAAAATCTAATTTCAGCCTGAATATCTGATGATGGTCAGTCCGTCGCGCAGGGGCAGAATCACGCGCTCGACACGAGGGTCGCTGGCCACGCGGTCGTTGAAGGCGCGTATGCCGCGCGTCTGTGCGTCGTGGCAGGCCGGGTCGGTGACCTTGCCGTCCCACAGGGTGTTGTCGGCGATGATATATCCTCCTGGCCTCAGGTGGGCCATAGCTAGGTCGTAGTAGGTGGTGTAGTCTCGCTTGTTGGCGTCGATGTAGATCAGGTCAAACTGCTGGTTGAGCTGGCGCAGGATGTCGACAGCGTCGCCAATGTGCAGCGTGATGCGGTCGCGCACAGGCGACTGTGCCAGGTGCTGACTGATGAAGTCCTCGAGCTCGTCCTCAATCTCGATGGTGTGGACATGGGCCTCGTCATGCAGCAGGCCCTCGGCCAGGCACTGTGTGGCATATCCGCTGTAGGTGCCCAGCTCGAGCACCAGCCGCGGATTGATCATGCGCACCAGCATCTTGAGCATGCGCCCCTGCAGGTGGCCCGAGCACATGCGGGCATAGAGCAGTCGCACGTGTGTGTCGCGGTCCAGCCGTCGCAGGTGCTCGGGCTCGGCATCAATGTGCTGCAAGATATATTTTTCCAGTTCCTCGGTCATCGCGCTAGCAGGTAATCTACGGCCTGGCGGTAGCCGTCCAGGCCATGGCCCATAATAGTGGTCGCGCACACATGTGTGAGCATCGAGTGACGGCGCCACGGCTCGCGCTGGGTGATGTCGGTGATGTGCACCTCGACCACCGGTGACGTGATGGCTGCGATGGCATCGGCCAGGGCAATGGAGGTGTGGGTGTAACCACCGGCGTTGAGCACGATGCCGTCGGCAGTGAAGCCCACACGCTGCAACTCGTCGATGAGGTCGCCCTCGTGGTTGCTCTGGTAGAGGGTGAACTCCACGTCGGACCTGCTGGCCACCAACTGCTGCAGATAGTCGTCCAGGCTCTGGTTGCCATACAGCTCTGGCTCGCGGATGCCCACCAGGTTGAGGTTGGGCCCATTGATGATTGCAATCTTCTTCATCATTATTCTTTCAGTAGTTAAGTAGTTAAGGAGTTAAATGGAGTTAAGACGTCACATTGTTGTGGCGGTAGGGGAGGCCCCCTCGGTCCCCCCTAAAGAGGGGGAAGGCCAGCGTCCCTACCTGTGTGCATTCACTATTG
>DEKO01000198.1 GCA_002353885.1 Porphyromonadaceae bacterium UBA2720 | reverse complement strand
TGATCGCTCGGACTTGCCCCTTCTTTTCCCCTCCCCTGGCAGGGGAGGGGTCAGGGGTGGGTTCAACCGGCAGACAGGCGGCACCATGTGGCCGATCACGCGGCACGCCGCGTCCCTACAGTGTCAATGATCGCTCGGACTTGCCCCTTCACTTCCCCTCCCCTGGCAGGGGAGGGGGATCTGCCTCCATTATAAATTAACTTCACTTTCAAGATCGGTGTTGTCGCCAGGTGGTGACACGCAACGATCATCCTCGCTATCAAGGGGCATGAAATCAGTGTCATCCACAGCCAGCAGGTCGCCAAGCAGACGGTTAACGTAATCCTGCGCTAGAAGATGACGTTTTTTTTCGATATTTTCGCTCGTATTGTGCTGCATCTAGTTGGGGGTCTTGACGAAGGGCCGAAAAGAGCCCAATTGTTCGTCAATGCAAAGGTACGGCCTACTGATTAGAGCAGTGTTATCATTTTGTGAGAAAAATTTATCATTTTATCACCACAGGGTCAGAAACACGCATTTCAGATAGTTTTGTGCCAAAAATTCAGCACATTTATCACCACTCGCATCCAAAAGCCCCCCTCAAGAACAAGTATAACGTCGAATCGAACTTTCGGCATTTTTCGGCCCCCGATTTATACCGAAACTTCGACCCCAAAACCGCAAACACTGCCAATGTCCCAATTTTAAAAAACCGTAGAGGCATTCGCGTTATTCGCGGTTTTTAAAAAGGGGCGATTTGTGAAATTTAGTGAATAATATGGTTATTTTAGTGCTCTTACCATAATTAATAAGTACCTTTGCCGTGATATAGGTCAATGAACTATGGAGAAAGACAACAATAACAACCTGCTGGTACGCGGCTGGCACCTGGTGCGCAACGGCTGGCGGCGGTTCAAGAGCTGGTACAAAGGGCTGTACCGCGGCCGTCCCTGGTGGGCCAAGACGCTAATAGCCCTGGCCACACTGGTGGTGTGCATCATCCTCTACCTGATAGCCGTGGACATCAACTTCCTGTGGCTCTTCGGCAAGTCGCCCAGCACCGACCGCATCATGCACCCCGACACACCTGTGGCCAGCTATATCTATAGCGCCGACGGCACCGAGATTGGGAAATACTTCGACGAGAACCGCACCCCCGTGCCCTACGACTCAATCACGCCCGAGTTTTTCACCATCCTCATCGACACCGAGGACGAGCGATTCTATAAGCATCATGGCATTGACTTTGGCGGATTTGCCGCAGCCTTCAAGGACATGGTGCTGCACGGCAAGCCCCGTGGAGCCAGCACGCTGTCGCAGCAGTTGGTCAAGAACATGCTGCGCACGCGCGAGTATGGCACGGGTCTGCTGGGCTACATCCCCGGTGTGAAGATGCTGATCATGAAGAGCAAGGAGTGGATCACCGCCACCAAACTCGAGATGTGGTACAGCAAACAGGAAATCCTTGAGATGTATGCCAACACCGTCGACTTCGGCAGCAACGCCTACGGCATCAAGACGGCGGCCAAGACCTACTTTGACAAGTCGCCGCGCGAGCTCAACCGTCAGGAGTGCGCCGTGCTGGTGGGCATCCTCAAGGCCACCAGCACCTACAACCCGCGCCTCAACCCCAAGAACAGCCTGCGTCGCCGCAACACCGTGCTGGACAACGCGCGCCGGCTGGGACACCTGACGCAAGCCGAGTGCGACTCACTGCAAGCGTTGCCCATCGAACTGAACTACTCGGTCGAGAGCGCCTATGACGGCCCGGCGATGTACTTCCGCCAGGCCGTGGCCGCCGAACTCAGCGACTGGTGCGACGAGCATGGACTGGACCTGAACCGCGACGGTCTGAAGGTCTATACCACCATCGACCTGCGCATGCAAAAGTATGCCGAGCAGGCCGTGAGCGAGAAGATGCGCATCGTGCAGAAGAACTTCGAGCAGCACTGGGGCAACCAGGACTGCTGGATCGACGATCAGGGCAAAACCATCCCCAACTTTGTCGAGGACAAGGCCCGCAACACCGACGTCTACCGCAAGCTGCTGGCCCGCTATCCCAACGACCTGGACTCGGTGAACTACTACATGAACCTGCCACACCAGGTGCACCTGTTCGACTATGAGAACGACAGCCTCTACATGGAGATGAGCTCGATGGACTCGATCCGCTACATGCTGCACTTCCTGCACACAGGCTTCATTGCCATGGAGCCACAGACCGGACATGTCAAGGCCTGGGTGGGCGACGTGGACTTCGACACCTGGAAGTATGACAAGGTCACGGCCATGCACCAACCTGGCAGCACCTTCAAGCTGTTTGTCTACGCTACGGCCATGGAGCACGGCCTCACACCCTGCATCCGCCGGCGCGACGCCTACATCGACACGCTGGTGTTCAACGAGCAGAAGCGAGAGATGGAGCACTGGCGACCCACCAACGCCAACGGACGCTTCAGCGGAGCCGACATGACCCTGCGCGCTGCCTTTGCACAGAGCGTCAACTCGGTGGCCGTGCGTGTGGCCAACGAGGTGGGACTGCCACTGGTGGCACAGACCGCTCGAGACATGGGCATCAAGTCGCCACTGGACGTCACTCCGGCGCTGTCACTGGGCTCAAGCGACGTCAACCTGATGGAGCTGGTCAATGGATATTGCACCGTGGTCAACGACGGCCGCGCACACTCGCCCGTGCTGGTGACACACATTCTGGACCGCAATGGCAACGAAATCTACCGTGCCAAGCACGACGACCACCAGGTGCTCAGCTATCGCGCCGCATGGCTCATGGTGCAGATGCTCATGGCCGGCTGCACCGATGCCGGCGGCACGTCCATGGCATTCAACGGCTACAAGACTTCGCCACTCTACGACACCGACTTCGGTGGCAAGACGGGCACGAGCAACCGCCACGCCGACGCATGGTTTGTGTGCGTCAGCCCCAAGCTGGTGTGCGGCGCATGGGTCGGAGGCGAGTACCGCCAGATTCACTTCCGCACGGGCGCCCTGGGCCAGGGCAGCAAGACGGCACTGCCCATCTGTGGTGCGTTCATGCAGCTGGTGTTCAGCGACCCGGCCTTCCGCAGCCTGCATGGCCGCTTCGGTCCGCCGCAGCAATACATCGACCCGGCACAATATCAAGACTGCTCGCAGAACAACGAGGCCGACTCGCTCTACCTCAGGACTGACTCGATCGACGATGACTCGATTGAAGTCAACCCTCCTGTCCCCGAACCCGCCGCCGAACCCGACACGACCGCAATCTAGGAGCAGGAAACAGAGAGTAAGTCAAGTTTTAGCTAAAGCCTAAGGCCCAAAGTCTAAAGTCTAAAGTCTTTTTCAAGATATGAAACGTCATTATGATTACCTCATCATCGGCTCGGGCGTGGCCGGGATGAGCTTCGCACTCAAGGTGGCCCGCACCGGCACCGTAGCGCTCATCTGCAAGACCTCGCTCGACGAGGCCAACACCGACCTGGCACAGGGCGGCGTGGCCAGTGTGACCAACCTGCTGGTCGACAACTTCGACAAGCACATACACGACACGATGGTGGCCGGCGACTGGCTCAGCGACCCCGAGGCAGTGAAGAAGGTGGTCACCGAGGCACCCGACCAAATCAAGGCCCTCATCTCGTGGGGCGTAGACTTTGACAAAAACGAGCAGGGCGAGTTCGACCTGCACCGCGAGGGCGGGCACAGCGAGTTCCGCATCCTGCATCATGCCGACAACACGGGGCACGAGATACAGTCGTCGCTGGTCGAGGCCATCAAGGCCAACAAGAACATCGACATCTTTGAGCACCACTTTGCCGTCGAGATACTGACCCAGCACCACCTGGGACGCATCGTCACTCGCCGCACCCGCGACATCGAGTGCTACGGCGCCTACGTGCTGGACGAGCAGACCGGCCGTGTCGACACCTTCCTGTCGCGCGTCACGCTCATGGCAACTGGCGGCATCGGGGCTGTCTATCACACCACCACCAACCCGCTCATCGCCACCGGCGACGGCATCGCCATGGTCTATCGCGCCAAGGGCACGGTCAAGGACATGGAGTTTGTCCAGTTCCACCCCACTGCCCTCTATCACCCCGGCGACCGCCCGGCCTTCCTCATCACCGAGGCCAT
>DEKO01000213.1 GCA_002353885.1 Porphyromonadaceae bacterium UBA2720 | reverse complement strand
AAACTTGATTTCGATACACCAAAATCAAGTTTCTTCAAAAATATCAATAATTTTGACTAATTTCGCACTTGCTATTAGAATTCACGGCCACGCCGTGGGCATGGCTTAGCCGACCAGTACTGCATCGAGGCTGTTTTTGATATTATCAATAAAAAATAGAATAAGATTCATGCTTAAAACATTACTCAAACAAATCGGACAATACCGGACGGCGGCCATCTTAACGCCCGTCTTCATCCTGCTGGAGGTGCTGCTCGATGTGCTCATCCCCTATGTCACGTCGTGGCTCATCGACCGTGGCATCAACGCCGGCAACCTGGCCGGTGTCTACCGCTATGGCGGCCTGATGCTGCTAATGGCCTTTTTGAGCCTGACGATGGGCATCCTGGCAGGCCGGTTTGTGGCCAAAGCTTCAACGGGCTTTGCCGCCAACCTGCGCCACGCCATGTACCGCAACATCCAGCGATTCGCCTTCAGCGACATCGACAAGTATTCGACCTCGGGTTTGGTGACGCGCATGACCACCGATGTGTCCAACCTTCAGAACGCGTTCCAGATGCTGCTGCGCACCAGCATACGCGCCCCCTTCTCGATGCTGTCGAGCATCGTGATGTGCTTTGTCATCAGTGGGCAAATGAGTCTGATTTTTATCATCGCGGCCGTGGTGCTAGCCGTGGTGCTCACACTGGTCATCCGCCGTGTGAGCGCAACCTTCGCACGGGTGTTCCAGCAATATGATGTGATGAACAATGCCGTACAAGAGAACGTGAGCGCCATCCGAGTGGTCAAGGCTTTTGTACGCGAGGACTACGAGAACCAAAAGTTTGAACTCGCCGCCCGCGGTCTCTACCAGCTCTATGTCAAAGCCGAAAGCCTGATGGCCATCACCCATCCCGTGATGAACCTGGTGGTGTATGGTTGCATCATCGCCATCAGCTGGTTTGGGGCGCAACTTGTCGTGGGAGGACAACTCACCACTGGCCAGTTGACCTCGCTGTTCACTTATGTGATGAGCATTTTCATGTCGCTGATGATGTTGAGCATGATCTTTGTGCAACTGACCATGAGTGCTGCTAGTGGCAAACGTGTGGCCGAGGTCATCAACGAGGTACCCGACATTGTCAATCCCGAGAATGCCGACACTGTGGTGAGTGATGGGCGCATTGACTTTGACCATGTGAGTTTCGCCTACAAGGGCGGCAGCGGCGAGTATGCTCTGCACGACATCGACCTGCACATTGCCAGCGGCCAGACCATCGGCGTGATCGGTGGAACTGGCAGCGGCAAGTCTAGCCTGATCACGCTCATCAGCCGGCTGTATGACACCACTCGAGGCACAGTGCGTGTGGGCGGAAAAGATGTGCGCACGCTCGACCTCACCGCACTGCGCGACAGCGTGTCGGTGGTGCTGCAGAAGAATGTGCTGTTCAGCGGCACCATCCTTGACAATCTGCGCTGGGGCCGAGCCGATGCCAACCTGGACGAGTGCCGCGAAGCCTGTCGCATCGCCTGCGCCGACGAGTTTATCGACCAGATGCCCCAGGGCTACGAGACACGCATCGAGCAAGGAGGCACCAATGTCAGTGGCGGCCAACGCCAGCGCCTGTGCATTGCCCGCGCGCTGCTCAAGCGCCCACAGGTGCTTATTCTCGACGACTCGACCAGTGCCTGTGACAACGCCACAGATGCCAAAATCAGACAACAGCTGCGCGACGATGTGCCACAGATGACACGCATCATCATTGCCCAACGCATCAGCAGTCTCAAGGACTGCGACCGCATCCTGGTGCNNGACGAGGCGACCTCCGCCCTGGATAACCGCACGCAGAAGCAGGTGTCCGACGCGCTGGACAATCTCAAGTGCACCCGCATCGTCATTGCCCACCGCCTGAGCACAATCCGGGACTGCGACCGCATCCTGGTGCTGGACAACGGACGCATCAGTGGCTGGGACACTCACGACAACCTGCTAAAGAACAACACCATCTATCAAGAGATCTGCGCCATCCAGGACGAGGATGGCGGCGACTTTGACGCCCCGCAGGGCAGAAAGGAGGAGAACGCGCAATGAGAATGCCTGGAATGAGACAACAACAGATGCCCCTGGGTGAGACTCAGGGCAAGAAGCGTGACATCCTGATGCGCCTGGTGCGCCTGGTGATGCGCCACTACAAGTTCTCGCTGCTGACGGTGGCGGTGTGCATCATCGTCACGGCAGTAACTACGCTGGCCTCGACCTTGTTCACCCGCACGCTCATCGACGACTACATCGTGCCGATGACACAGACGGCGCATCCCGACTTTGCCCCACTGGCGCATACACTGTTCAAGCTGGCCGCTGTGCTGGTGGTGGGTGTCATCTGCTCCTACACGCACAACCGGTTGATGATTAATGTCACCCAGGGCACCATGCTTCGCCTGCGCAACGATATGTTCAGCCACATGGAACAGTTGCCCATCAGCTACTTCGACACCCACTCGCACGGCGAGGTGATGTCGACCTTCACCAACGATGTCGACACCTTGCGCCAGATGATCAACCAGAGTCTGCCACAGGCCCTGAACTCGCTCATCACCATCACCATCACCCTCGTGAGCATGATTGCCTTGAGCGTTCCGCTGACGCTCGTGTCCTTTGTTATGGCCCTGCTCATGGCATGGGTCACCACGGCACTGGGCAAGCGGTCGCGTCGTCACTTCAAGGTGCAGCAGCAGCGACTGGCCGATGTCAACGGCTATATTGAGGAGATGATGACCGGCCAGCGTGTGGTCAAGGTCTTCTGCCACGAGCGGCAGGCTATCGAGGAGTTTGAGCGCATCAACGAGCAGTTGCGCGACAGCACTTATAATGCCAACCGCATCGCCAACATCGTCATGCCCGTCAACGGCAACCTGGGCCACTTGAGCTATGTGCTCATCGGCGTGGTGGGTGCCACACTCATCTTGGGCGGCCAGGTGTCGCTCACGCTGGGCACATTGGTGGCCTTCCTGACGCTGAACAAGAGCTTTGCGCGTCCCATCGCCCAGGTGAGCCAGCAGATCAACAGTGTGCTCAACGCCAGCGTGGGTGCCGAACGCGTGTTCCGCATCCTGGACGAGCCCACCGAGGCCGACAAAGGCCAGGTGACACTGGTCAATGCCATGGAAGCTAGCAACGGCATGCTCATTCCCGTGCCCCACCGCACAGGCGTTTGGGCATGGTGCGTTCCCTCCACCGACGGCGGCAAGCCACGGTTTGTCAAGGTGGACGGTGGCGTGCAGATGGACATGGTGGACTTCGGCTACACACCCGACAAGCAAGTGCTGTTCGACATCATGATCAACGCCATGCCCGACCAGAAGATTGCCTTTGTGGGCGGCACAGGTGCCGGCAAGACCACCATCACCAATCTCATCAACCGGTTCTATGACATCCAGGATGGCCACATCACCATTGACGGCATTAACGTCACCGACATCAGCAAGCCGCACCTGCGTCGCGCGCTAGGCATGGTGCTGCAAGAGACCCACCTGTTCACCGGCACGGTGCTCGACAACATCCGCTACGGCAACCTGCGTGCCACCGACCAGGACTGCATCGAGGCCGCTAAATTGGTCAATGCCGATGGTTTCATTCGACGTTTGGCCGATGGCTACAACACTGTGTTGAGTGGTGACGGAGGCAATTTGAGTCAGGGCGAACGCCAGCTGCTGGCCATCGCGCGTGCCGCCGTGGCCGACCCGCCTGTGCTCATCCTCGACGAGGCCACGTCGAGCATCGACACCCACACCGAGCGGTTGGTGCAGCGCGGCATGGACTCGCTCATGCGGGGGCGCACCACCTTTGTCATCGCCCACCGCCTGAGCACCGTGCGCAACGCCGACTGCATCATCGTGCTCGAGCGCGGGCGCATCATCGAGAGCGGCACCCACGACGAGCTGTTGTCGCTGCGTGGCAAGTACTACCAGCTCTACACCGGCCACGAGATTTAATCATCTCCGAGCCCCACGAGTCCTCTAAGAAAAATGAACAGAAAACTCAACGCAATCATCTTGCTCCTGCTGCTGGCTGGCAGCCTGGCTTGGAGCCAGGGACGCATTGCCCGCATCAAGCAGGGCATCTTCCTCTAAGGTAGAACCTTTGGTTGCTAACTTAAAAAAATGATCTTTATATTTTAATTTTTTTCTTAACGTTGATATATTATACCCGTTGTCAGTCATTCCCACATTGGCATTAATTCCGCCAACGGGTTATTATAACCAAATGGAATGTAGATGACCAACACCATTTGAGACAACAAGTATATGATTGCCAAAGACATTTACTAAACTAATAAATTGAATGATGAATGAAGAAAGTAAAATTTTGATTAGCCTACAAGACTATATCAATAAAGGGAAGACCTTTGTAGTCCCTGATTATCAGCGAGGCTATGTGTGGGGCAAATCGCGCATTGACAAGGGTGATGGGAAAGACTCGGCGACCTACATGATCGAAAGCCTACTCAGTGGATTTGCTGCCGATGCGCAAGTGTTTGTACAAGGAGTGACCGTGAGCGAACAGCACGATGAGATTGTGGTGATTGACGGCCAACAACGCACCACATTTTTCTATCTGTTGCTGAAATTCTTGAACTACTCAAATTTGCCCAAACTGGACTACCAGGTCAGGAAGGAATCGGGTGATTTTCTAAAGAACATTGCTCAACAAGCAGACGTGGTTGCCTTGAGTGCCGAAGTGAGCAATGAATGCTATCAAGACGTCTTTTTCTTCAAAAAAACGTTGCGATTGTTTGAAAGCATGCTTGAAAGTGATCACGACTGGCGCAAGCGCTTTCTCAATTATGTGCTCACCAAAGTCTTTTTCCTCTATATCGACATCACGCTCGACAAGGCACAAAAGGTGTTCAAGATGATGAATGGCAATCGGGCTGACATGTGGTGCGAAGACGTCCTAAAAGCCGAACTCCTCAGGCTGGTATCGCAAGACGATGATGATGACACCGATGCTTTGAAATACGAAAAGGACATGTTGCGCAGCCGATATGCGCGTGAGTGGGACAGATGGGTATATTGGTGGAACAGACCCGAAGTGAAGAGATTCTTCAAGGTTGATAGCCAGTGGCATCCCTTGTATCCACTGTTTTATGTGCTTTACAATCGCGATGACCGCTGTGCACAGTCTTTCAATTTCGATTCTTTCAAGTTAAAGCATCTGTCGGACGCTCGTAATGCCAAGAAAACTTTCTATGCACTGCGCCAGACCCAGAAGACATTTGAAGACGTATTCAATGATGTGGATTCCAAGACTCATCGGCACAACACCATTGGAGCCATCATTTGTGCCCTGCACAAGACTGGAAATGTCCTGGATTTTGTCAATGACTACTTTAATGAACGCATCACCAAACTGGATCGCTTTTACCGACTGACAATGATGGCGCTGGGCAAGGGAGGCGGCTGGCTGTCTTATGCTCAAATTCTCAACATCATGTATTCGGATGGCAACCTGCCGAACGAGCAGGACGCGATTGCTACGTTCATGCAGGCAATCAACAGTAGCGACATGTACCAGAGCAGTGTTGATCAAATAGGGTATAAAGAATGTGCATTTCGCCAGCTGATGCTCTTGAACATTGAGGAAGACAACAGGCTGGGACGAGCATTCAATTTCGACATCGACTCAAGCCGATCTATCGAGCACATACTTCCGCAGTCGAAGGTATATTATCGTGACGCAAGTGGGGTTGCTCGCAGGCGCAGTGATGACAGCGAGGTGATTCCCGATACCAGTTATATCGATGAGGCTACTTTTGCCCAAAATTGCTCACAGCACTGCATTGGCAATCTGGCGTTACTCTATTGCGACAACAACTCAAAGTTCGGCAACAAATCGTTCGACGAGAAGAAAGACATCCTTTTCGGCTTGGATGTTGAAGGCATACACAGTCGTGAACTGTTGCATACGCTCAGCTTGTTTGCGCACAAGACGTGGGGCGTGAATGAGATTCAAAATAATAAAAATGATATCATCAACCGCTTAAAAGACTATTATGGCATCAGATAAGTATTTCAAGACTGGTAGTGAAGTCAGGCTTGCCCGCCTGCTGGACAATGATGTGAAAATAATTGTGCCAGACCTGCAACGCGACTACTGCTGGGGCAGCACACCCTGCCAGACCAATCCAAACAGGACATTGGCATGTAACTTTGCCAGCGATTTGATTGAGAGTTTCATTAGTGTCCACTAAAAAAT
>DEKO01000180.1 GCA_002353885.1 Porphyromonadaceae bacterium UBA2720 | reverse complement strand
GGTGTAGGTAGTTCGAAGAACGGCCGCGAGAGCGAAAGCAAACGCCTCGGCGTTAAGATTTTTGGTGGTCAGTTTGCAAAGGCCGGTAACATCATCCGCCGCCAGCGCGGCACCGTCCATCGCCCGGGTCTGAACGTGGGCATGGGTCGTGATCACACGCTGTACGCACTGATTGACGGCACCGTCCAGTTCCAGCACCGCGCCGGTCACACGTATATCAACGTGTTGCCCGTTGCCGCCGAGGAGCAGAACTAAACTATTGCAAATGAGCAAGCAAAAAATAGCGATTTGAAGGCATGATGCCTGAGAATCGCTATTATTTTTGACTTTTTCACAAAAAAAATTGCCGAAACGATTGTCATTTGTAATTTTTTATCTACCTTTGTAGACTGAAAACAAATTTACTTATCATAAAAACAAATCATTATGAAAAAAACTCTATTCAAATCGCTGTTTGTGGGCTTTGCAGCCCTCGCAGGCCTTACGGCATCAGCTGCAGGAAGTCAGCTTACCGAAGGAAACCGAGTCTACATTGAGGACTTCACCATCAATCCGGGTGAGTCCAAGCTTGTGGATATCATCATGGACAATACAATCGATGTCACACAGCTGCAAATCTACCTGACTCCCAGTGCTGGATTAACACTCAGAAACGCCGAAGGAAAGTGGCCTAATTCGTTATTGGAGACCCCCCGTTGGACCAACACCTACTATGATGAGGAAGAGGAAGAGGATGTGACTTACGTCTTCTCACCCTCTAAGAATGAGGTTGATGGCCAATCACGTATCATATTTATTTCTATGAAACAGGTTCCATTCTCTGGCGAGAGTGGGACAGCCGTCGTTCATCTTCCCGTCACAGCAGCTGCCGACTTCACTGGCGGCTACATCACCATCGACAACTGGAAGATGGTTGCACAGAATGGCGATTACGCTCAGGGTGGTACTGAATACGGCACTGAGGAGATTCGCGTCAACGTCAGCTTGCCTCAGGCAGCTACTCCGCTGGCAACTGTCGTTGCTGAGGGCGTGAACAACGAGGAGTACACCATCGCCGATGACCTGCACATTGTGGCACGTTCGGACAAGGGTGGTTACCTGTTTGTGAGCGATGGCAACAACAACTGGATGAAGATCAAGGCTGGCACCGAGCTCTATGACGCTATGGCCAACTGGGACGACATCAAGGGCGGCACACTGACCGGTGTGTTGAGCGAGGCCGAGTGCAACCAGACCCTCACCATCAGCGCACTGCCTGAGGAAGGCACCGATGCTGTCAATGCAACTGCCAATGCTTGGAACCTGGCACAGAACGATCCCACAAGCGCAACCTACAACTTCGCTCCCAAGGTGAACGAGGTGATCCTGCTCACAGGCTACTGGTTCGACGGTGAGTTCCGCGGCTACAGCAGCAACAAGGGCCAGAGCGCTACCGCCAACTTCGGCTGGTGCGACACCGACAACACCATGAGCAACGGCACCCTGTACAAGGATGTCCTCTCGGTGGCTCAGCTCAAGGAGCCTTGGTCGAACAATGCTCCTGCCAAGATTGCCGCAACCGACGAGCTCGCCTTCCAGAACTATCTGATCTACCCGCTCGCTATCGAGGCTAACAACATCCTGACCGGTGTTGAGAACCTGAACGCTGGCAAGGACATCGTCGAAGTGCAGTATGTCAACGCAGCCGGTATGGTCTCGAGCACTCCGTTCAAGGGTGTGAACATGGTTGTCACTCGCTATGCCGACGGCAGCCAGAAGACCACCAAGGTCGTGAAGTAAACAACTAACAACCAACCCACTACTATTCATGAACAGATTCATGCAGATAGTAGCCCTAATAGCACTGGCCGCACCGGCCAGTGCTATTGAGGTTACTACCACACCAGGCCAGTTGTCGAGCCAAATCGAAGACACAAGCGTGACCACACTCACCATCACCGGCGAGATGGACGCTCGTGATTTCCACTACATCTCCAGTGAGCTCACCCAGCTGACCTCGCTCGACTTGAGCGGAGTGACAATCGCCAGCTACAGCGATGTCAACCACCCCCTGTCGCCAACAGTGAGCCAGTATGATGCCGGCACACTGCCACAGGCCATGCTCATGGGCATGAAACTGGAGAACCTCGTCCTGCCTGAGTCGCTGTCGGCCATCGGCCAGGCAGCCCTGGCCGGGTGTGACCATCTAACCAGCATCACGATTCCGGCCTCAGTGACGACGATTGGTGACTATGCCTTCAGCGGCACTGCCTTGCAGAACATCACCATCCCTGCCACGGTGCAAACCGTTGGGCGCTGGGCATTTGCTCACTGCTTCGACCTGACTCAAGCGACAGTCGACGCAGCCATCATCGGTGACCAAGCCTTCTTGGGCGACATCCAGTTGCAGAATCTGCAACTGGGTGCTGGAGTCAAGCGCATCGGCACCGAGGCCTTCCATGGCACAGCCATCCAGGCACTGGACGCCACCGCAGCCACCGCGCTCGACAGCCTGGGCAGCTGGGCACTGGCCAGCACACCGCTGGCTACATTGTCACTGCCTGCAAGCATGACGCAGATGGGCGAAGGCGCCTTCTTCGGCACCACATCGCTGGCTGCAGCATCACTGCCTAGCAGTCTTCAGCAAGTGCCAGCCTACGCATTTGCCGGCGGGAGCCAGATCCTGACCGACAGCCTGTTGCATGAGGGTGTCACCGCCATTGGCGACTATGCCTTCTACAACTGGGATGCCACCCGCTACTTCTTCATCCCGAGCACCGTCAACCATCTGGGCACTAGAGCTATGGCTGGCATGATCGGGCTGGAGCAGATTGATGTGGCTGCAAGCATCGTGCCCTCGCTGGGCGAGCTGGTATGGGATGGCGTGGACCAGCCAGCCGTCAAGCTGGGCACACCCAACAACGACACAGCCGAGCTCTATGCCGCAGCCGAGCAGTGGCAGGATTTCTACATCCTGCACGACTATCTGCTGGGCGACGTCAATGGCGACGGCTTTGTTGATGTTGCCGACATCAACCTGGTGGTCAACAAGATGTTGGGTGAAAATCCATCGCCATTCATCGTGCCGGCTGCCGACATCGACAATGGTGGCATCATCGATGTGAGTGACGTCAATGGCATCGTTAACATCATCCTGGGCTTAGCCGAGTCGACCACCGTGCGCCGCATCCAGGGTAAGAACGGCCCATCGCGCCCCACCACCGACGACATGGTGACCATCGAGCCCTTCAGCATCCGTCCGGGCGAGACACGCACGCTGCAGCTCTACCTGGCCAACAGCCAGGACTATGAAGCCATGCAGCTCGACATCACGCTGCCGACCGGGCTGGAGCTGGCCAACAACAAAGCCGGTTCGACCTCGCGCACGATGCAGCACACTCAGTCGATGCGCACGTTCGGCGACCTGTCGCGCCTGGTGAGCATGTCGCTGCAGGGCAAGCCCTTTGCTCAGAGCGACGATGCCCTAGTCACCATCAGTGTCCGTGCCACCAACGAACTGGCTCCGGGTGCAGCCATCACGCTGACCAACGTGCTTCTGGCACAAGGCGGCACTTGCTACATGGCCCCCGACACCGCCACGCCAGTGAGCAACACCACCGGTGTTGACAATCTCAACGCCGACAGCAACAGAGCCTATGCCGTGGGCAGCACTCTGGTCATCGAGGCCAGCGAAGCAACCACTGTCCAGGTGGTGAGCCTCAATGGCATGGTTCGCACACTCGACGTGCCTGCCGGACACAGCGAGTGGAACGACCTGCCAGCAGGAGTCTATATCGTCAGACTGCAGGCCAACAGCTACAAGGTCGCGCTCAACTGAGCTGCATTTCCACATTAAAAACAGACAACCACCGCCTTGCTCATGCGAGCAAAGCGGTGGTTTTTTGTTGCTCAACAAAATTTTCGGGCACAATGCTTCGAGATGTGCAAATAATTCAGTACCTTTGCCGTTTAGAATATAAAGACAATCAGACTATGCAACGAATCATATTAGCCATCACCGCCATGGTGATGACCCTCACAGCGGCCGCCTACACCGTCACGCACTGCCAGGCAGGCCAGCTAGCATTGCGTGTTGACGACTGCGACATCACCAGCCTTGAGGTGCAGGGCTACATGGATGCCCGTGACTTCAGGTTCATCGCCGACTCACTGCGCCAGCTCACTCAGCTCGACCTGTCGCAAACTAGCATCCAAGATTACAAGGGTGAATCATTGTTTGCCAACGTCAGCGAGTATGCTGCCAACCAGATTCCACCCATGTCGCTGGCCAGCATGCTTGAGCTCACGACTGTCAAGCTGCCCAACACAGTGGTTGCCTTGTGTGACGGCTGCATGTCGGGATGCCCACAGCTCAGTGTGATTGAGTTGCCCAACTCGTTGACTCACATCGGCGACTATGCCTTCAGTGGTTGCGAAC
Organism: Porphyromonadaceae bacterium UBA2720; assembly: GCA_002353885.1. GTDB lineage: Bacteria > Bacteroidota > Bacteroidia > Bacteroidales > Muribaculaceae > Sodaliphilus. The sequence goes on along the minus strand of DEKO01000180.1, from coordinate 30,984 downwards.
GGCTGACACAAGTCAATGTCGGCATGGCACTGGAACGCATCGGCGATGGAGCGTTCAGCAACTGCCCCAACCTCAAGACCATACAACTAGCACAATCCTCGCTCGACATGACCAGCACACTGGCCAGTGCGACCCTGCACATCGGCAATCGTGCTTTTGCCAACTGTCCGCAGCTCGAGACCCTGTCGCTCACTCCGCTGGGCAGCATGGGCAACGAAGCGCTAGCCGAGACAGGCCTTACCCACCTGGACTTGAGCAAAGAGACTCAACTCGACACCCTGCCCGACTGGGCCCTGAGCAACACGTCTCTCACCCAACTGGCATTGCCCCCACACCTGCGGTTCATCGGCCAGGGTGCACTCATGAACGATGATGCACTGACACAATTCACCCTGCCTGCCACTTTGCGCCACATCGACTCCTATGCCATGGCCTACATGACTGGTCTTCAACAGATTGAGAGCAAGCCCACGCAAGTGCCCACCCTGGGCGACAGTGTGTGGTATGGGGTCGAGCAAAACAAGGTAAAGCTCAACGTCAGCCCCCAGAGTTTGAACGACTACCGGCTGGCCCTGCAGTGGTGCAACTTTCTCATTGGCAGCCTGCAGAACGGTGATGTCAATGGTGATGGTAGTATCGACATCGCCGATGTCAACATCCTGATCAACATCATGTTGGGCCGCGACAACGCCGACAACTATGATGGCCGTGCCTATGTCACAGCAGGTGACACAGAAGTCGACATTGCCGACGTGAACGCCGTCATCAACATCATGGTGGGCAAAGCTAGAGCCCTGCGCAAAGCAGCCGAGGAGGCAGCCAAGCGTGCTCAACAAACAACTCACGCTGCCACACCAACCGCCATACGCTAAACTACATTCATCACTCGTCAACTCCCCATCACCCAATATGTGCCGACTGTTCATTTCAATGCTGCTCACGCTGGCTGTGCTCAGTGTCCAAGCGGTCACCGTGCAGTGTGAACCAGGAAAGTTGTCAACGCTGCTGGCCAACAGGACCGTAACCGAACTCACCGTGCTGGGCAGCATGGATGCCCGAGACTTCAAGTATATTGTCGAGCACCAGCGCCAAGTCACTTCGCTCAACTTGTTCTCGGTCAGCGTGGTGTCTCACCACAGCAACAAGCCATTGTACGCCAATGTGCGCGACTACAATGCTGATGAGTTACCCACCATGGCACTGGCACAGCTGACACATCTCAAGCAACTGACCTTGCCTGCACAAGTGACCACTATTGGCGAGGGAGCCCTTGCCGCCTGCACCAGTCTGACCACCGTCACACTGCCACAGGAACTGAGGTCGCTAGGCAAATACGCCTTCGCCGGCTGCACTGCGCTCAGCACAGTGGCCTTGCCCAGCCGACTCATCACCATCGACGAGGGTGCCTTCGCACAATGCACAGCACTGACAACAGTCACGCTGGCACAACCCATCAGTCCCAATCCGGGCACTTCGCCCTTCGAACAAGCGCCAGCCAACGTCCGTCACGTGGGCAGCAAAGCCTTTGAGGGATGCATCATGCTCAAGAGTGTCGCTCTGGGCAACCAAGTGCAGACCATCGGTGATGCAGCCTTTGCCGGCACAAAGTTGACCAGCGCCGACCTCTCGGGCATGACCATGCTCACGCAAGTGGGCGACTGGGCCTACGCACAGACCAACATCACACAGGCCGCATTGCCCAACACCACCACCGAATTGGGCCGTGGGGCATTCATGCTCAACCCCTCGCTCACTCACGTCACCCTGCCCAACAAGCTAGCCACGCTGTCGCCACTGACCTTGGCCGGCAGCAGCCAGCTGTCCGACATCGATCTGAGGCAGAGCAGCATCGACACGATTGGTGCCTATGCCCTCTACAACCTGAGCCATGTGAGTCACATCGTCCTGCCAGCTTCCACCCAATATCTGGGCGACAAAGCCATGGCAGGCATGACCGGACTTGAGCAAATCACCACCTATGCCTCCAGTGTACCCGAGTTGGGCGAAGACGTGTGGGATGGCGTGGACCAGCCATCGGTCGTCCTCAAGGTGCCCGCCAACAGTGCTGACTACTACCTGAGCGCCGACCAGTGGCGACTGTTCAACATCCAGTCGAGTTCATTGCTGGGCGATGTCAACGACGATGGCCTGATTGACATTGCCGACCTCAACGCCATCATCAACTATATGCTGGGCAGTCCTAACATCGTGTTCATCTTTGATGCGGCCGACATTGACCAAAGCGGTGACATCGACATCGCCGACGTCAACGGCATCATCAACCTGATGCTGGGCAAGATGATGGCACTGCCGTCGACTGTAGCTCCCAACACCACCGATGCGCTCAACATCGACAACTTTGCCATCGCTGCCGGCGAGCGACACACCATCGACGTGCAGCTTAATGACACGCACAACTACACATCGCTGCAGTGCGTCATCCACCTGCCTCAAGGGCTATCGCTTGTCGACGGCACGGTCGTTGTCGGACAGCGTGCCGCCAACCACAAGGTGGCCATGCTCAACACAGGACAAGACGTCCGCATCATCCTCTATGCTATACCCAATGTCAACTTTGACAACAACCGACAACCCGTGCTGCGACTGACAGTCGTTGCTGATGACCAACTGGCCGAATTGTCGGACATCATCATCGACCACGTGGTCATGGCCACCACCGACGGCGAGGCATACTATGCAACCATGACCAAGGCACAGGTCAGCAAGACATCAGACGTTGGTGTCGTGCAACATAACGACGACCGAGTCTACAGCGCCAACGGCACGCTGCACATCGTTGCCAGCCAGACGGCCCAGGCACAAGTCATTGCCATCAACGGAATGACCCGCAACCTGAACGTCCAAGCCGGTGACAACGTCTTTCACAACATTGACCCAGGCTTCTATGTCGTGCGACTGAACGGATGCAGCTATAAAGTTAAAATCTAAAATTGGCTATGGGAAAGAATAAGCTCAAGAAATTTGCCGAGATGGAGACCTTCGGGTGTGTGTTCCAGTTTCCGTGGGCCATCATCGAGAACGAGGGGTGCCCGATGCGCGGGCGGTGGAATGCCGAATACTTCGGCAACGACAACCCCATCGTTCTGGAACTGGGCTGCGGCAAGGGAGAATATGCCGTAGGGCTGGGTAAACGCTTCACCGACAAGAACTACATTGGTGTCGACATCAAGGGGTCGCGCATGTGGACGGGCGCCCGTCAGGTTGAGGCCGAGGGGCTGAAGAACATTGCCTTCTTGCGCACCAGCATCGAAATCATCGACCGCATGTTCGCACCAGGTGAGGTCTCGGAGATATGGATCACGTTCCCCGACCCGCAGATGAAGAAAGTCAACAAGCGACTGACCAGCACACGTTTTCTCAACAACTACCGCAACATCCTCAAGGACGGAGGCATTGTCCACTTGAAGACCGACAGTCCGTTCTTGTACACCTACACCAACGAGCTGGTGCGCATCAACCATCTGCCTGTAGAGGTCAACACCGCCGACCTCTATCACAGTGGCATGGCCGATGACATCCTGGAAATCAAGACCTACTATGAGCAACAGTGGCTCAGTCGTGGGCTCACCATCAAGTACTTGCAGTTTCACCTGCCTCATGAGGGACAGCTCGTCGAGCCCGACATTGACATCGAGCCTGATGGGTATCGCAGTTACCACAGGAATAATTCATAATGCATAATGAATAATTTCTAATTCTTAATTCTTAATTCGTAATTCGTAATTCTTAATTAAATAATGACCTTATATCCCAGTTTGATTATTGACGCCCTGCGCACCGTGCGCTATCCGGGCACCGGAAAAGACATTGTGACCATGAACATGGTTGCCGACGACATACGCATCGACGGCAACCGAGTCTCGTTCTCTCTTGTGTTTGACAAGAAGACCGACCCATTCATCAAGTCGGTCGTCCGCGCCGCCGAGGTGGCCATTAACACCCACATCAGCGACGAGATCGACATACGCGGCAACATCAACGTCAAGTATCCCGAAGACCAAGCCGCCAAGGTGGCCGACCGCCCCCTGCCGGGTGTGAAGAACATCATCGGCGTGAGCAGCGGCAAGGGCGGTGTGGGCAAGAGCACCATCGCCTGCAACCTGGCTGTGGCGCTGGCCATGCAAGGCTATCGTGTGGGCTTGCTTGACGCTGACATATTCGGGCCTTCGATTCCCAAGATGTTCGGTGTCGAAGACGAACAGCTCTATATGCACGAGGTTGACGGCAAGAACCTCATCATCCCCGCCGAGAAGTATGGTGTGAAACTGCTCAGCATCGGCTTTGTAGTCGATAAAGAACAAGCCGTGTTGTGGCGCGGCGCCATGGCCAGCAATGCCCTCAAACAACTCATCAACGAGGCCGACTGGGGCGAGCTTGACTACTTTGTCATCGACATGCCTCCCGGCACAAGCGACATCCATCTGACGCTGGTGCAGACGTTGGGCATCACCGGCGCCATCGTTGTCACCACACCGCAAGAGGTGGCCCTGGCCGATGCTCGCAAGGGTGTGTCGATGTTCCTGGGCGAACACGTCAATGTGCCCGTGCTGGGCATCGTCGAGAACATGTCGTGGTTCACTCCTGCCAGTCATCCCGATGAGCAATACTTCATCTTCGGGCGCGATGGCGGCAAGCATCTAGCCGAGAAGCTGGGTGTGGAATTGCTGGGACAGATTCCACTGGTGGCCGGCATCTGCAAGGGCGGTGACGACGGTGTGCCCGTGACCATGCAGAACAATGTGTCGGGCGTGTCGTTCCAGCGTCTGGCCACTCGTGTGGTGGCAGCCATTGACCAGCGCAACCAGTCGTTGCCTCCCACCGAGCGTGTGATTACGCATTCTTAATAACCAACAAAATAGCAGACCATTATGAAAAAAGCAACTACCCTACTCATCCTGGCCGTGGCCCTGCTGCTCAACAGCTGCAGCAGTGTGCCCATCACCGGCCGCAAACAACTCAATCTGGTGAGTGACCAGACCGTGCTACAGTCGAGTCTGGCCAGCTACACAAGCTTCATGACTTCGGCCAAACAGGCCAATAAGATTTCGACCGACAAGACCAAGAGCGCCCAAGTGGTGCGTGTCGGTCAGAAGATTGCTGCAGCCACCGAGGCTTATCTCAAGGCAACTGGCATGGAGAGCGAGATCAAGAACTTTGCCTGGGAGTTCAATCTGGTCAAGAGCGACGAGATGAACGCCTGGTGTATGCCCGGTGGCAAGATTGTCGTCTATGAGGGCATCATGAAGATTGTGGGCAGCGACGACGACCTGGCTGTGGTGCTGGGTCATGAGGTTGCCCATGCTGTAGCCAAGCACGCCAACGAACGCATGAGCCAGCAAGTGGCCGCACAGGCTGGTGCACAGGTGTTGGCCGGTGTTCTCTCGGGACAGAGCTACCAGACACAAGCCATGGCACAACAGGTCTATGGCCTGGGCGCACAGTATGGTGTGATGCAACCCTTCTCACGCAAGCACGAGAGCGAGGCCGACAAGATGGGACTGGTGCTGATGACCATTGCCGGCTACAATCCCCAGAACGCCATCACCTTCTGGCAGAAGATGAATGCCAACAGCCAGACCAAAATTCCAGAGTTCATGAGCTCTCACCCCAGTCATGAGACGCGCATCAAGGACTTGACCAAGTGGGTCCCCGAGGTGCTGAAGCAATATAGAGGTAAATAATTGTCGCAAAAAAACACTCGAATGCTCGATTAATCGAAACTCGATTAATAAACTAATCGTTAACACCAAAAATACTAGAAATTATGAAGAAAACTATTTTAGCAATCGTGATGATGGTGGCTATGGCACTGAGTGCAGTGGCTGCCGATTATGTGATCGTAACAGGCACCAGTGTGCGCCTGCGTATGCAACCCTCGCTACAGAGCGAGACCCTCACCACCAACAAGGGGGTGAACATCCATCCCAAGAAAGGCGAGAAACTCGAGTGTCTGGGACAGAGCGGCAAATTCTACAAGGTGCGCTATCAGGGCAAAGTGGTGTATATCAGCACCGAATATGCCACACCGGTCCAGACGAACAAGCCCACTGTGAAAAAATCGGCCAACTACCAGCAGTATGTGGTGGTCACCGGCGAGGGCGTGCGTCTGCGTCTGCAGCCATCGCTCAAGGCTAAATGCTTGCAGCGAAATGGTGTGAATGTGCATCCCAAGAAGGGAGAGCGCATCAAGCTCATGGGCTACGAGGGTGACTTCTACAAGATCAATTATCAAGGCAACTATGTGTACATCCACATGGACTATGCCCATCCTGAGTAACCTTCCGGTAGCTACCGCCTGAAAGCAACGCACGCCGCATCGCAACTGATGCGGCGTGCTACTTTTCTCAGGGCATCTCAACGCAGGGCACGCATGGCGTTGAGCGTGGCCAGCACGGTGACCCCAACGTCGGCAAAGACGGCCATCCACATCGTGGCCACACCGCAAGCAGCGAGCAGCAAGACTGCGACCTTGACTCCGATGGCAAACCACACGTTCTGACGTGCAATGCCCAGTGTGCGCCGAGCAATGGAGATGGCCGTGGCTATCTTGGTGGGCTGGTCATCCATGATGACAACATCGGCGGCCTCAATGGCCGCATCGCTGCCCAAGCCTCCCATTGCGATGCCCACATCAGCACGTGCCAGCACAGGAGCATCGTTGATGCCATCGCCCACAAAGACTAGCCCCTTGCCCCCAAGCAGTCGCTCGATATGCTGCACCTTGTCGGCCGGCAAGAGTCCGGCATGATACTCGGTGATGCCTAGCTGCTGAGCCACCTGGGCTGCGACATCATCGCGGTCACCTGTGAGCATGACTGTATGTTCCACACCCAGGCGATGCAAGTCGGAAATAGCCTGTGCGGCATCGTTCTTGATCTGGTCGGCAGTGACAATGTGCCCAGCATAGTCGCCGTTGATGGCCACATGGATAACTGTGCCCGTGCCGTGGCACTGGTCGCAATCGTGGCAGTGCGCTCCCGCGGCCTCCATCATGCGCTGGTTGCCCACGCACACGATGTCATCGCCCACACGAGCACGTATGCCCTGCCCAGCCACTTCCTCGACGTCTGTCACCTGGCACCCGTCGGTGGCCTCGTCAGGAAAAGCGTCGCGCAGGGCAGCACCGATGGGATGGGTCGAGTAATGCTCGACATGTGCCGCCAGGTGCAACAGTTGCCGCTCATCACAACTGTCGGGATGTACTGCTGTGACAGCAAACTGCCCATGGGTGAGTGTCCCCGTCTTGTCGAAGGCCACCGTGTCGACCTTAGCAAGCACGTCCATGTAGTTGGCACCCTTGACGAGAATGCCTCGTCGTGATGCCCCGCCGATGCCACCGAAGAACGTCAGTGGCACGCTGATAACCAGCGCACAGGGGCACGACACCACCAGAAACATCAACGCCCGATAGAGCCATGTGGGGAAGGTGTCCATAAAGTGGGATGAAAACAAGGGCGGGATGACTGCCAGCGCAATAGCAGCAAACACAACGATTGGCGTGTAGATGCGCGCAAAGCGGGTAATGAATGCCTCGCTCCGCGACTTGTGTTCACCAGCATGTTCCACCAGCTCGATAATCTTTGAGACAGTGCTCTGGCCTGCATCGCGCGTGGTGCGCACACGGATTACACCTGACTGGTTGACGCAGCCCGAGATGACCTCGTCGCCCACAGCGACGTCGCGGGGCATGCTCTCGCCCGTCAGAGCCATCGTGTTGAGGGCTGAGTTGCCCTCAAGAATCACACCATCTAACGGCACACGCTCGCCTGGACGGATGACAATGGTCTCACCCACCGACACTTGGGACGGGCTCACCTCCAACTCCTTACCCTCACGCTCGACATGAGCCACATCGGGCCGGATGTCCATCAGGTGGGCGATGCTCTGTCGGCTCTTGCCCTCGGCATAGCCCTCGCACAACTCACCCACCTGGAAGAAGAGCATGACAAACACGGCCTCAGGGAACTGCGTCTCGGCTCCGGGAAGGAAGCCGATGCCCAGTGCGCCCAACGTGGCGATGGACATGAGCAGATGTTCGTTGAAGGGGTCGCCATGCATGATGCCCTCGGCAGCCTCCTTGAGTGTGTCATGCCCGATGAGCAAGTAGGGCACCAGATATATCAACAATAGTTGCCAAGTGGGCAACTGGCAATACTTCTCGATGAGCACGGCCCCGACCAACAGAATGATGGTCAAGATAATAAACACTAACTGCCGCCTAGAGCCATGCTCGTGATGATGCTCATGGCAGTGGCATGCACCATGGTGGTCATGCTCGGCGCAGCACGCGTGATGATGGTGATGATGTTCGTGTGACATAGTTCGATTCGTTTTTCTGCCCGCAAAGTTAGGGCAAAAAACTTGCAACCCGGTTGCAGACACGTCCATGGGCATCTATCTGCAACCCAGTTGCAAAAAAAGTCCTCGACCCATGGATCGAGGACAAGCGAGAGCAGTAATCATCTTTTTATCTTAAAATGTGCTGAATCCAGTCAGTGATGTCGGTGAGCACTTGTGGAGCGAGAGTCTCTTGGATAGCGGCATAATGCAGGCTTGTCGTCCAGCCATCACAAGTCTGGAACAGATGATTCAATCTGTCATAGCGTTTGACGGTGGCATGGGGCACCAGTCGCTCAATGGCCATGAGATTTGTCTCACAAGCCACCTGGCTATCGAGGGTACCGTTCAAGGCGAGCATCGGGCACTTGACTTGCTGCAACCATTGCGTGGGGTCGCACTTGATGAGCCAGCGATAAGCCGGAGAGCACAGCGCATCGACTTGGGCAGCCCACGCCGCATTGCCAGCCGTGATCTGTTGCAAGCTTGCGCGCAACGAGGCTGCATCGTCACTCTTGTCGATCAAGTCAAAGATTTCTGTGACTTGCTTCAACTCGCTACCGGCCAATTCTGTGCCCATTGCTCTAGCAATCAGCTGGTTCTGTTCAATCATCAAGTCGCGTCCCTTGACAGCAGGGCCAGCCATCGACACGACGAAGGCGACATCGGTGCCGTGCTGTGCAGCATTCATGATGGCAATCAGACCACCCTCGCTGTGCCCCAGCATGCCCACCTGGCTGGCATTCACTTCAGTTCGAGTCTGCAAATAATGCAACGCTGCCAAAGCGTCGTTGGCCAACTCTTCGGCGGTATCGTCGGCACTGCCTGCCGTCGATCCGCCCACCCCACGCTTGTCATAACGCAGAACGGCAATGCCTTTGCGAGCCAGCGCATCGGCCAAGAGCAAGAAGGGTTTGTGACGCAAGATGGTCTCATCGCGATCATTTGGTCCTGTTCCCGACACCAGCACCACGGCAGGGAAATGGTTGCCCTGTTTGGGTAGCGTGAGCGTTCCGGCCAGTGTCACCGGTCCATTGACAAAGGTCACTTCCTCGTCACGATAGGGTTTGTTTGGGTCTGCCTCAATGGCCGCCTCTTGCGGACGGTCAATCTCACCGCCTAATTTGCGGGCCAGTTTGAGCGGGAACGACTGTCCCGACTGGCTGAATGTGCCGTCCAGGATGCCATCATCAACTGTCGCAACATATTTTGCACCCAGCATGGCGACATTGACAGTGAGTTTGTCACCATCGATACTGGCAGTCGCCGGAATTCCCTTGGCATTCTGGTCGGGTGAGTCTAACGTGGCGGTGAGGCCTTGTTCGGTCTGTTCAAGATTGAGCACCACGTTCAGGCTCATCGGTCCGACACAGAGTGTGCCTCGCCAAGCACCGTTCAGGTCTTGACCGTTGGCCACTGTGCCGATGCACGCAGCAATGAGTGTGGCAAGCAGCACGAAGGGGGCTATGCATAGTTGTTTCATCTTTCTTGTTTTTTGATATTGCCGCGGCCGAACCGCGGCACACACGACATTATTTATCTAGAAACTCTTGGTAGAACTGGGCCAATTCGGTGGGGGTGATGCCCACGGCCTTGAGCTGGCCCAGAAAGTAGTCCATCTCGCCCTGCATCAGCTGCTCGCGCCGCATGCGCACGATTGTGTCGCGGGCATCGGGCGCGACATAGTAGCCCAGCCCACGCTTGGTGTAGATGATGCCACTCTGCTGCAGGAACTCGTAGGTCCGTGCCACGGTGTTGGCGTTGACCTCAATCTGCGCGGCCATCTCGCGCACGCTGGGGATTTTTGCGTCAGCCGCCAGCTTGCCGCTGAGCACGTCGTCGCCGATGCGGTCGGCAATCTGCAGATATATCGCTTTGTTATCCTTGAAGTTCATCACGACCACCATTTGAGTGAAATAACATCTTTACGCTTCCACAGCCACCAGGCCAGTGCCCAGCAGAGCACCAGTTGTGCGGCACTCCAGACGGCCAACCACATCATGCCGGTGGTCTGTTCCACTCCCATCAGCCACTTGCCGAAAGTTCCCATGTCGCTGAACAACTTGATGCCAATCATTAACATGATGACCAAGACAGACTGGATGGCAAAGATGGCAGCATAGGTCTTGAGAAATGACAGACGTGGCCACAGGATGCTACCCAGCAAATACAACCCGGGGCCGGCAAGGTTACTGAGCCATAACGCTATCTCGAACCAACCCTTGGCCGGCTGCGGCCACCGGTCTTGCTGGAAGGCAAACTCATGGATGGTCGCCAGGAAATTGACGGGCCCCGGCACACCCTGGCCGCCACTCCATGGCCACAGAATGGCAATGCGGGTCAAGTCGGCCAACTGGGCACAGATGGGGAAGACCACAATGAAGCCCAACACATAGACGACGGTGTTGACCAGGAACTTCTCGAAGGTTGACGACGGCGAGATGAGCAACTCGATGCGTCCGGCCTTGGTCTTCAGGCCACGGAAGGCAATCGAGGCAATGCCGATGCCTCCGAATGAGAACACAATGAATACCACGATGTAGCGCAACATCAACTCGGGGCGCGCGGTGCTGTCGCCAATCGTCAGGTTGCCCAGAATCATGAGCAGGGCCAGCAGGGCATAGATGCCTATGGCTGAGAACAGCAGTGTGCGCCAGTTCTCGACAACCTCTTTGCGCAGGGCCGCAACAAAGCGACTCCAGTCGAATATCTGATTTTTCATCTTCATGCTAATTTAAAAGGTGAATAGAAAATTGAGAATCACTGGCCAAACAACTGCCGGATGGCCTGGGGCTGTTGCAGCGTGGCATTGAAGAGCAACTCCAGGTCGACCTGGGTTTCCTCGCCAGCTAGGGCAGGGGTGACAACGAGTGTGCCCATGGCGCTGGTCTGGGCCAGCAGCGGATGGTCACCCTCGCGCATGGGGCGGAAAGACAGTCGGCTGGCCACCTCGCCTAGGCTGGCATTGAGCAACACCTGGCTCTGGTCGATGATGAGCACATGATCCAAGACTTGCTCGATGTCGCGCACCTGGTGGGTTGAGAATAGCATCATCTTGTCGTCGGCCATGCCCGAGGCAATGATTTTGCGCCACTGGCTCTTGCTGGGGATGTCCAGTCCGTTGGTCGGCTCGTCCATGATCAGCACCCGGGTGTTGGTGGCCAGGGCGAAACTCATAAACACCTTCTTCTTCTGCCCCATCGACAGCGACTGCAGCTTGCAATCATGCTCCATCTCGAAGGTGTCGAGATAGCGGTTCATGTCGTCGACGCTAAAGTTGGGATAGAACGGCGCGTTGATCTTGACAAACTGCGAGAGGGTGGTGTGAGGCAGCTCAAACTCCTCGGGCACCAGAAACAAGTCGCTCAACGTCTTGGGCAGACGGCGCCGAACGTCGATGCCATCCAGCGTCACCTGACCCGAGGCGGGGGTGAGCAGGCCTGTCATCAGGTAGATGAGCGTCGATTTGCCGGCTCCGTTCTTGCCCAGCAAGCCATAGATGTTGCCGGGTTGCAAGTCGAGCGAGAAGTCGTGAAACAGCTTGTGCCCGGACTTGCTGTAGCTAAAGGATAAGTTAGTAATCTGTAACATAGTTGTTTAATATTTGGATGAATGAGTGTTCTAGTGTACTACCGTACTAGTACACTGCAAAGGTAATACACTTTTCCCGGATTGGCCAAATTTCTTAACATTCTTTAAGAAAAAAATCACTGGTTTGTGGGTATTCAGCTTGCTTTAGTCCGCATTCTGTCCTCTGTATCAATTTTTTGTAGTACCTTTGCGCCCTAATTCAAAAAATCAATATGACATTCAGCGATTTGGGCGTGCGCGACGACCTGTTGCGCGCCATTCAAGATCTGGGCTATCAGGCCCCTATGCCAGTACAAGAGAAGGTGATTCCACACCTGCTGAACAACCAGGGCGACGTGGTCGCGCTTGCACAGACTGGAACCGGCAAGACGGCAGCTTTCGGACTGCCGCTACTGCAACGTGTCGACACTGCCGCTATCGTGCCACAGGCACTCATCCTCGACCCCACGCGCGAGCTGTGCCTGCAGACCGCCAGCGACCTGGCAGACTATGCCAAATATATCGATGGCTTGAAGATTCTGCCAGTCTATGGCGGATCGAGCATCGAGAGCCAGATACACGCCCTAGAGCGAGGCGTGCACATCGTTGTGGCCACACCAGGCCGCCTGCTCGACCTGCTGCGACGCGGCAAGGTTGACCTGAGTGCCGTGCGCACAGTAGTGCTCGACGAGGCCGACGAGATGCTCAACATGGGCTTTGTCGACGACATCAACGCTGTGCTTGACCATGTGCCCGAGCAGCGCAAGATGCTCCTGTTCTCGGCCACCATGCCGCCCGAGATTTCCAAGATAGCGCAGAACTACATGCACGACCCGGTAGAGTTTGTCATCGGCAACCGCAACGAGAGCAGCAACAACGTGCGGCACATCTATTATATGGTACGCGCGAGCGACAAATACCTGGCTCTGAAGCGCATCGTCGACTCACGGCCGCGCATCTATGGCATCATCTTCACACGCACGCGTGCACAGGCACAGGAGATTGCCGACAACCTCATTCAAGACGGCTACAACGCCGATGCCCTGCATGGCGACCTCTCGCAAGCCCAGCGCGACGCAGTGATGCGCAAGTTCCGCGAGCGCAACCTGCAGCTGCTCGTGGCAACCGACGTGGCAGCCCGTGGCCTGGACGTGGACGACTTGACACACATCATCAGCTATGCCTTGCCCGACGACAACGACGTGTATAACCACCGCAGTGGGCGTACGGGTCGTGCCGGCAAGACGGGCACCAGCATCTGCATCATCCACAGCCGTGAGCGCGGCAAGCTCAAGGACATTGAGAAACACATCGGCAAACAGATGGAGCGACGCGAGGTGCCCAAGGCCGAAGAAATCATTGAGAAACAACTCTTTAACCTGGCCGACAAACTGGAGCGCGTCGAGGTCAAGGAAGAGGAGATTGCCGCCTACTTGCCACCCGTACTGAGCAAGCTGTCTTGGCTCAGTGGCGAGGACTTGCTCAAGCGTTTGCTCTCACTTGAGTTCAACCGCCTGCTCGACTACTACCGCAATGCACCAGTCATCGAGGATGTGCCCGACAAGCGCGACCGCAAGAAAGCAGACAAACAAAAACGCACCAAGGAGGAGAAGGACTCGCGCACTGCCGAGCGAGGCTATGAACGCGTCTACATCAACTGCGGCAAGGCCGACGGCTTCTTTGCCCCCGACCTCATCCGCCTCATCAACCAGAACACGCGTGGCCAGCAAATCGGGCTGGGACGCATCGACCTGCTGAGCAACTACTCGCTCTTCGACGTTCGCCAGGGCGACGCACATCGCGTGGTGAGCGCACTCAAGGGGGCTGACTTCTATGGCAAACGCATCTATGCCGAGCTGGCACAGGAGGGCAAAGACTATGCCGCCGAGTCATGGGAGAAAATCCGGGTCAAGAAGAACCGAGCCGAGCGGCGCCGCGCCGAGCGCGAGGCACGCGAGACTGCCGGCGGGGCACCTCGGGGACGTCGGGGACGCCAACGCAAGTCGCACCCCGACACGCAAGACGAACCCTTCGCTCGCTTCAAGAAAAAGAAAGGCCGTAAGTGACCTGGTCGACATGTCACGCTCTGACTGCAGCACAATCGCCCTAAATCTCATTTTTGCCAGGGTATGATGGATTTTCGAGCAAAAAAGAGTAACTTTGCGCATTCAAATTATTCGCGATATGACTAAACGATTGATATTGATGTTGACGGTGATGTTGGCCATGCTGGCGGGCGAGGCACGCACAGTGAGAGACTTCTTTGCCTCAGAGCCAGGCGATGTATTCACGCTATTGACCAAGACCACACGCCTCGACATGATTGACTACTACGACAACGGCACCGTGGTCGCAGCCAGCAACAACATGGCCGGCACATCACAGATTGATACTATCACTAACGAATATCTGCGCTTGCAAGTGAGCGATGCCAAGACCGTGGAGATGCGCCTGATGCGATGGAAGAGCGACACCATCATCGCCGTGGTCGAGACGGTCGAGACCCCTGTCAAGGACAGCCGCATCACCTTCTACAACAAGCATTGGTATCAGTTGAAGGAGATCAAACCCTTCAAAATGCCCACCATGCAAGACTTCATGCTCCCCACCGTCAAGAAGGACAAGCGGAAAGAGCTCATGCAGCAGATTGCTTTCCCGCTGATTGAACTGAGTTTCGGCGGGCCCGGCTTCGAACAGTTGACCGCAAAGCATGGCCTGGCAGAGTTTCTGAGCAAAGAGGAGTGGGCCAAACTGAAACCGTACTTCCGTCCCAGCCTAACCTACCATATCCAAAACGGGAAAATCAAGTAGATGAAAGTCTGTGTGACAGAGAAACCGAGTGTGGCCCGGGATATCGCCAATATCCTGGGGGCTACGGTGCGCCGTGATGGATACTACGAGGGTAACGGCTACCAGGTGACCTGGACTTTCGGCCACCTGTGCGAGCTCAAAGAGCCGGGCGACTACACCGACCTGTGGAAGCGGTGGAGCCTGAGCGCATTGCCCATGATTCCCCCCAAGTTTGGCATCAAACTAAAGGATGATGAGGGCATACGCAAGCAGTTTCATGTCATTGAGACACTCATCGCCAGTGCCGATGAGGTCATCAACTGCGGTGATGCGGGACAAGAAGGAGAACTCATCCAGCGGTGGGTCTACCAGAAGGCCAACTGCCACAAGCCCGTGATGCGCCTGTGGATTTCGTCGCTCACCGACGAGAGCATCCGTGAGGGATTCCAGCACCTGCAGCCCGCCAGCGACTTCGACAACCTGTACTTCGCCGGACTGTCGCGTGCCATCGGCGACTGGATTTTGGGCATGAATGCCACACGACTTTACACGCAGAAGTATGCCCAGTCGCAGGGCGTGCTGAGCATCGGGCGTGTGCAGACCCCCACCCTGGCACTGATTGTGGCCCGCCAACGCGAGATAGAAAACTTTGTGCCCGAAGACTACTGGGAAATCAAGACCTTATATCGTGGAGTAACCTTCAACTCGACCAAGGGCCGCTATAAGACCGAGGGCGACGCCAGCCAGGTCATCGAACACATCCATGAACTGCCCCTGACGGTCACCGGCATCGAGACCAAAAACGGCCGTGAGGCCCCGCCTCGGCTGTTCGACCTGACGAGCCTGCAAGTCGAGTGCAACAAGAAGTTTTCCTACACCGCCGACGAGACACTGAAACTCATCCAGTCGCTGTATGAGAAAAAGGTGACCACCTATCCGCGTGTCGACACCACCTACCTGAGTGACGACATCTACCCCAAGGTGCCCGACACCTTGCGGGCCATGGTACCCTACGCGCCCCTGACCGCCCCACTGCTGGCCCTGCCCAAGCTGCCCAAGAGCAAGAAGGTGTTTGACAACAGCAAGGTCACCGACCACCATGCCATCATCCCCACCAATGTGGACCCGCGCACCGTGCCGCTGAGCCGCGACGAGAAGTTGGTTTATGACCTGGTGGCCAAGCGGTTCATTGCCGCCTTCTATCCCGACTGTGAGTTTGCCACCACCACTGTCATGGCCAGCATCGGCGACTATGAGTTCAAGGCCACAGGCAAGGTTATCCTCAAGGACGGCTGGCGCAGCATCTACAAAAAAACGCAGGAAGCCGAGGAAAAGAGCAAGGACGATGACGACAACGGCACCATGCCGCAGATGACTGTGGGCGAGAGCGGCCCGCACGAGCCCTCACTGCTCAAGAAGACCACTCAGCCGCCCAAGCCCTACACCGAGGGCACGCTGCTGCGCGCCATGGAGACCGCCGGCAAGACGGTCGATGACGACGAGCTGCGCGACGCCATGAAGGAGAACGGCATCGGGCGCCCCTCGACACGCGCCGCCATCATCGAGACCTTGTTCCGTCGCAAGTATATCCGCAAAGAGCGCAAGAGCCTGAGCGCCACCTTGGCCGGATGCCAACTCATCGACACCATCAAGGAGCCGCTGCTCAAGAGCGCCAAACTCACAGGTCTGTGGGAGCGCAAGCTGCGCCAGATTGAGCGCGGCGAGTACAGTGCCCAACAATTCATTGATGA
This sequence comes from Porphyromonadaceae bacterium UBA2720, assembly GCA_002353885.1. Taxonomy (GTDB): domain Bacteria; phylum Bacteroidota; class Bacteroidia; order Bacteroidales; family Muribaculaceae; genus Sodaliphilus. Next base: position 14,515 of record DEKO01000180.1, on the reverse strand, counting down.
ACTTAAGCAGATGGTGAACGAGATAGTGCTCAACGTGCTGCGCGACAACAGCGGCCCCAGCATCATCGTCGAGCAAGACACACCCAAGCGCCCCAAAGGGCCAGCCGGCACAGCTGCACCACAAGCTGGCGAGGGACAAGGACAGGCCACCGAGAAGAAGCCCCGCGCCCCGCGCATCACCCGGTGGGAACAGGTCATTTGCCCCGTATGCGGCAAGGGCCACATGGTCAAGGGTCGCACAGGCTTTGGCTGCAGCGAATATCGCAACGGTTGCCAGACCGTCTTCCCCTTCACCGACTACCCCGCCGACCTCTCCCCGGCCGAACTTAACTCCCGCCTCAAAAAGCTGAAGAAGTGAGGAAACTATTGGAGTATTTCAAACTTCAAGAGACCGAAACAGCGACTTGTATTACAGCCGCTTAAAAGAGCCACAAGTATGTGTGCCACAAAATTGTGGCACACATACTTGTGCATTTGTTGTTTTTTGTTTACCTTTGCACCATGAAACAATGATACCAATATGAAACGTGAACGAAGCTTTATGTTTGGTGTGCCTGTTGGCGACCACAATTTCATTGGCCGCGAGAAGGAGATACGTCGCTTACGCGCCAATTTTCTGAATGGCATCAACAGCATCTTGATTTCTCCGCGTCGCTGGGGAAAGACCTCCCTGGTAGACCATGTGCGAAACCACCTTGATGCGCCAGGCATTGTCACAGTATATGTCGACGCATTCGCCTGCCGCAGCGAGTATGACTTTTATAACGCTCTGGCTGGAGCCATCATGAAACAGACCGCCAGCCAGAAGGAGTTATGGCTTAAGAACATCAAAGACTTCCTGCTTCGTGTCGTTCCAAAGCTGACTTACTCTCCCGAAACCTATACTGACTTCTCTGTTTCACTGGGCATCACTCCCAACGAGTATTCACCCGAAGAACTATTGCAATTAGCTGAGACTGTCGCTGAAAAAAAAGACATAGAACTTGTCATATGCATCGATGAGTTCCAAAAGCTCGGTGAATTTCATCATTCCTTGGATTTCCAACGTCGTTTGCGCAGCGTCTGGCAACATCAGAAGCGTGTGTCCTACTGCCTTTACGGAAGTCAACGTCATATGATGATGGACATGTTCCAGCGACGCAATATGCCTTTCTATCAATTTGGTGACACTTTCTTTCTTGAACGCATCGAGATTGAGACTTGGGTTGAATATATCGTCTCTCGCTATCAAGAGGCAGAGCACGACATCACGCCACAACTAGCTTCAGAGATTTGCCATGTAGTAGAATGTCACTCGTCGTACGTACAACAGTTGGCATGGCTGATTCTCACTCAACTAAACCCAGGTGAAGCCGCATCCATCCAGCATTTACAGCAAGGCATCGAAGACTTACTTGATGCCAATGAGATGCTTTTCTTGCAACAGATTTCATCGCTGACTACCTATCAAATGAACTTCTTGCGGGCTATGTCAGCCGGCATTGTCGATGGCTTCAACACGCGCAAGGTGATCAACCAATTTAACCTAGGTAGCAGTTCATCTAACATCACCCGTCTGAAACAGGCCTTAATAGATGCCGACCTAATTGAGCCTATAGGCAAGAAGATGCAATTCACCGACCCAGTCTTCGCCCGCTGGTTTAAACGCTTTATAGCCAAACAACTGTAATCAAGTGTGAATCATGGCCCAAAACAGCATCACAACCCACCCAACCATTGCCCAACTGCTCGCTATACTCATTCTGATACTTGCGTCAGGGAGGAGTTTTTGTGCCAGTGCCTATAAGATGCCGGCCGACCAGTTGCTGGCGATGAGCAATAAGCAGTTGTGCGACATGGGACAGACCCACTGGGACAAAAACGAACTGGACAGCGCACTTATCTGCTTTAACATTGTCGCCAACCGTGCAGACAAGATACAGACGAAAGAAGACCTGATATTTGTGATATCAGCCAACACAATCATTGCCAATATCTACACCAGCAAATTCTATGATTTTGAACAAGCCATTCAGTATCTACTGAAAGCCGAGCGCTATGCTAAGGAAAATACTAGCAATCTTCATTTAGCTAATATCTATGAACTCATGGCTTCATTTGATATCATGAAAACCAATATTCAACATGACTTTGCGTTCAACAATGAGGCTTTTGAGCTTCATCGAAAAGCCTTTTTTCTCTATTTAAAAGAACGCAACAATCACGTCACTTTTCCTCTAATCAATATGATAACATTGGCTCATGGGCTGCACAGATTAGATTTGGTTCAAAATGAGATAAGAAGCTTTTTAGCCTTAAATCCCAGTGACACCATTGAGACTTGTAAATACGCCAAGCATCTATGTCAAGCCGTATTATACGCGCAACAGCAACAATATGATTCAACTCTCTATGAGTTGTCGCAACTTGAGAAATCACTCGATATGCCAGAACATGCCAGCCATAATTTTCGATTAGTGGCTCACCAAAATTTGTTCTATGCCTATCGTGACATGGGCAATAAAGCTATGGCTCTTAGAGAACTAGATCTCATGCAGCGCATATCAGAAGAGAAGGGGATAAAGGACGTTACCATTGAAGTGCTGTTTCTCAAAACCAACTACTATGCCGCACTTGGAAACGTTACAATGGCCGAAAGATATGACCTGCTTTACCACAAGGCTAAGGACGAGTTCATGGCCGAGGCAAAAGTGGCGAAGGTCGATGAGGAGAAAGTGTTGTTCAAACTCAATGATGCAAACAATGAAATCAAGGAACTGTCCTATAAACAACGCATCCAGCAGACCGAACTGATTGCCATAGCAGTGGTGGCGGTGTTATTGTTGATGCTGTTGGTGATAAGCTGGATGAGTTATCGTAGGATGCAAGAGAAAAACCAAACACTCTACCAACACAATATGCAACTTATTGCCAACGAGGACCGTCTGCGACAGTTGCAACAAGCCGAACAACAGGCTGCATCAGAATCAACCGCCAAATACCGTCGTAGCAATATGGAGGGAGAAGAAATCTCGCTGGTAATGGGAAAGGTTGACCGTGTGATGGAGTCATCACCCGAGGTTTTCTCCACTGATTTCTCACTCGAACAGTTGGCCGAACTGACAGGCGAGAGTCGTATCCGTCTGTCGCAGGCCATCAACCAAGTGCCAGGGCGCACGTTCTACAGCATCCTCAATGGCTACCGTGTGCGTGAGGCATGCCGCCGCATGAACGACAAGGAGCAATATGGTGGACTCACCATCGAAGCCATTGCCCAGAGTGTAGGGTTCAAGAATCGCAGCAGTTTCGTTGCCATCTTCAAGCGCATCACCGGTCTCACGCCAAGTGCTTACCTCAAGCAGCCTAAAGCCCCAGATTCCCCAAACTCCTAGGCTCACGCAGATAACGCAGATTTTTTATACTCATGCCATTTGTAACTCTTCAACGATTGTTCGTTCCGAAAAGTTGCGGAGTGAATCAACAAAAGATGAGGTTGGGGTGGTGCCGATTGGTGCTTTAAGCCCTAGCGTGAGATGGGTCGGGTTCGAGGGGATTGACTGTCTATTATGCATGACGGATTGAGCATTGATGAACTGTTGTCCTGCGTTGGCCAACAGCCAATAAATGCCTAAAAAATGGGCGACTTTGTCAGTTAAAATTTAAAACGACAAAGCCTCGCCTATTATTCTTGCACAGCCCAACGAGCTCCTTTACCTTTGCGCTCGAGATCTCAAGACAATTCATTTATTCACCTTTAAAACGAACTAATTATGAAGAGAAAAATCCTCCTTCTGATATTGACGCTGGGCTTCCTCGGGTGCATCAGCGCACAGACACCGAAAGTGGTTGACGATGGCTACCACTTGATGCCTGGCCCTAATCCAGTCATGTATAAAGTTTCGGAGGCTAACAAAAATGACACAAGTACCACTCAACGTACCCATAGGGCCAAAGAAGATGCCATCATGCACAATGTCGATTTCGTCCTTGATTTCGATACAGAGAACCAAAATGTGAGCTCTATTTCCCTAATTAACAACGACTATCAAATTACAGCATCAGAACAAGGGGTGACATTAGAAGCTGGCTCGAACGTATTGTCGGTTCCTCAAGGAACTTACGATATTCTCATCACGTTTTATCAACTCGATTTAACGCAAGAAGACCCAATACTTTATACGATGTATGTCATCCGTGAACAAGTGGCCATTGACGGAGACATGCAATTGAACATCTCGGCCTCAGAAGCCAAAAACCACATCCATTTCCAGACACTCACGCCCAATGGCGAACCAGTCAATACCGGGACATGGATGGTTGATGACGATTACACTAACTGGATTGAAATCATACCGGGTAACACTGACGATGTATGGTTCTATCAAAGAATCTATAACAAAGAATATGGTGAATTGGTTTCTTACTATGGAACGTTTTCCAACATCATCGAAGGGGGGCCCCATCATCGTGTCGGAAAGGAAGCACAAGGTGATTTCTTTGTCAACGATGTCAGTGAACGTTATGCTTTTTATACTCATCGTGTTGGGTATAAAGGGCGCGACTTTTTTACCACGGCTTATGAAGTCGAGGGAGCATCTGACGATATTACCATCACAAATGACCCATCAGATTATGCGCTATTTACTGACCCATTTGTCATCAACAACCATCCGAACGAGGACCTTTACACTACCATCAATTTTTATGTGGCCCAGGGAAATCAAAGCTTTCCGTGGATAACTTTCTGGTTAGCATCGCCACTAGCTGAGGATGAAATTAGTAAGTATTATATTGGAGCAAAGTCAGAGACAAGCAATGTGGGCTATATGCCATTCATTGAGCCTTTTGTCTCTACCAAAGAGTTGTTATTTGGAGTTCTACCAGATATGGTACCAGCACTGGCCAGCATGCGTTTAACTAACACTGTTGGCCAAGCAATTTTTGCAAACAACGGTGTGGCTTCAGTCACATCTAGAGGCGCGATGATGAATTTAGCTCCCGATTTCAGCGGAATCTTTAGTGAGGAACAAGATATGTATGGGAGGGATATCACAAACTTGCCCTTGTATTCGACATTTAATCCCGCATTTAGCTATTCTGTTGAGAAGAAGGTGGGGCGACTAGGCAACAATTGTCCTGCATTGGTGAGCATGGCCGAACAATATGAGTTAATCGATGAATGGGAAGATGAAGATGGCAGTATTTACACAGAGAGATATTGTGCCTTAACTTACAACTATGACTATATTGGCCGTTATGGCGAGAAGTCAGATGACTTGATAAAAACAGCCTCTGTCAAGGTCGATATTAACGGAGAAGAATTCTATACAGGTAACGATTCATATATAGAACTAGAAGATCTGATAGATGGAGAGGCAGATATCACCATTTCCAACAACGTGTTTATGGTTGATGACATGGCTAGTTCAAACATCACGAAGATGCACCTTACGACATCCACTGAAGACCAATGTACACCCACATTGACAATGTTGCACTTTAAGGCAAGCAATGACGATGTGACCGACCGATTTAACAGGGCCGATGAAGGAACACTTGAGTTTAGTGCAGGTGATTTTAACTCCAAAATATCTCCGCTTGGCTGGGACTATTATGACCGCTTCGCCCCCGAATCGGTAGAGGTGAGTTATTCTCCCTACAGTGAGGGGAACTGGAACGAATTGACAATTGAGGAGTTGCCCGAATTCTATTGGCCAGTGATGGGATGGTTTTACCGTGGTTCGTTGGCTGGCGTGACAGGTGAGGCTTACGAGGGCTGGTTTGACCTGAAGATTCGTCTGGTGGACGCTGCCGGTAACTGGCAGGAGCAGGTGCTCAGTCCTGCGTTCCGCATCGATAACCTCGCCTACAGCAGCGTGGCAAATGTCGGTAAGGACAATGCTCGCGAGGTGGCACGCTATAGCATCGATGGCAAGCGTGTCGATGCCAGTCACCACGGCGTGACCATCATCAAGATGAGCGACGGCACCGCAAAGAAGATGATAGTCCAGTAGGCCCCCTAAATCCCTACGGACGTGACAAGGGTCGCGTCCCTACAGAGGGGGACTTGAAGATTCACTTAACCGCTTGGCTGGATTCAGCCAGGCGGTTAAGTTCTCATGCAGGAGTTGAAGACAACGAGCGGGAGTTTGTGAATCAGCATTATATTCTTATCGAGTTCACGTCAATTTAGATAAATTTGGCTTCGCCTCAGCAAAAAACAAGCATATTGCTTTGGGCTCGCGCAAATTTTTGTAACTTTGCAGTGTAAACTAGATGGCCGTATGATGGTAGTGCAATATGTGATCGTTGGTGTGATTGTGGCTGCTGCCGTGGGGGTGGCGATGCGTGCGGTGTATCGCACGCTGCGGGGGCATGACACGCAGCTAAACCCTTGTTCTTCATGCAAGTTGCGCGAACAGTGCAGCCATGTGGGTCAACACACCTGCCAGCACTGCAACGAAAATAATTCTAAAAAATGTTGCCATTGATTTGGTGGAATCAAAAATAGTGCTTACCTTTGCAGTCGCAAAACCAAAATGGTCGCATGGATGAGTGGTTTAGTCACCGGTCTGCAAAACCGGGCACAGCGGTTCGAGTCCGCTTGCGACCTCTAACCTCAAGGCGCTGACTCCAATGGAATCAGCGCCTATTTGTCTAATCTAGAGGCTCTAGTAGAACTAGACAAGATTATTTCAAAGAAGTGCTCACAGTAGTCGCCATCATGTTTTGTGGCATCGGTTTGGGATGGCTGTTGCGCCATCGCCGAGTACCATTCATCGGCAGGGTCATCACCTTGCTGATATGGGCGCTGCTGTTCTGCCTGGGCATTGAGGTGGGGATGAACCCACAAGTCATCAGCCGCCTCACCGACCTGGGAGTGGAGGCTGTGGTCATGTGCCTTGCCGGCATGGCAGGAAGCCTAGCGCTGGCATGGGCATTGTGGCGAGTGGTGCTGAAAAAGAAAGGAGGCGCGTCATGAAAGGAAGTATGACGATTGTCGCTTTCTTTGTACTGGGCATCGTTTGCGGATTGTTTCATCTGATACCAGCTAGCATCGACATCAGCCGATGGAGTTACGTCGCCTTATGCGCCTTGCTGTTCTGTGTCGGCATCAGTGTGGGCCATGACACACAGATGCTGCGGCGGTTCCGTTCGCTCAACCCGTTGTTGCTTCTACTGCCCCTAATGACCATCATCGGCACACTCATCGGCACAGCGATTATCTCAATGGCTATGCCCCACCGCTCGCTCACCGAGTGCCTGGCCGTCGGCTCGGGATTTGCCTACTACTCTCTGTCAAGCATTTTCATCACACAGTACAAAGGTCCTGAACTGGGTACCGTAGCCCTACTGGCTAACATTCTGCGCGAAGTCATCACGCTGCTTGGAGCCCCACTGATGGTGCGCTGGTTCGGTCGCCTTGCCCCCATCTCGGCCGGTGGCGCCACGACCATGGACACCACCCTGCCCATCATCACCCGCAGTTGCGGACAGGACTATGTCATCCTGTCGCTCTTCCACGGATTCTGCGTCGACTTCAGCGTCCCCTTCCTCGTCACCTTCTTCTGCTCATTATAATCAGTGCAGGTGGGCTTGCAGCAGCGGCAGCCAGAAAGCACCCACGACCGAGCGAGCCTGCATGCCGCACTTGTCGGCATTGGTGGTGCGCACCAGGTCGCACAGCGGTACGCGCGAGCGCGTCTCGTTGACCTGACGATAGAGGCCGTGCACCAGCGTTTCAAAGTCACGACGGTCGTTAGCCAGCGCAGCTGTCCACACCAGCCAGTCAATCTTCATATAGGTCTCACGCGAATCCAGCGGCAGGCCGAATGGGTTCTGCTTGGTCAGGTAATAGGCCACCTCGGTCTGAGCAATCTTAGGGTCAAAGATATTCCAGCCCAACACACGGTCCCACACCAGATTATACTTTTGGCTCCATGTGCCGGGGCGGTCGAACGTCAAACGATAGTGGTCGCCATCGCGAGCCATACGCTCCCACTCGACCGCCATCTCGCGAGCCATCTGCTGAAAGCGCTGCGCCGTGTCAGTCTTGCCCAGCATTTGCGCCAAGTAACCGTAGCCATAGATGCCCAGGATGGCCTTGATCGACAGGTTGGTGTTGTGCGCCAGATGGCCAGCGAAGTCGTCGGTGCAGAGTTGATTTGCTGGGTCCAGACCAAATTGTGACAGATACTCGGCCCAAGTGGTGAGCACTGCCCAATGGCGAGAAGCGTAGCCGGCATTGCCCTCAACCGCAGCCAGGGCCGCCGTGAGGATGAGCATGTTGCCAGCCTCCTCGACGGGCATGTCCTCGCCGTAGGTCTGCCCATTGGCCAGCGGATAGGTGCCGACATCGTGAGCCGGGAACGGCTTGCTCCATCCGCGATGCTCGCTATAGTCAAAGATATGGTTCATCATCCCCTTGACCAACTCGGGGTTATAGAGCAGAAACAAGGGTGCCGACGGATAGGTGATGTCGACGGTGCCAATCGAGCCGTTGCTGAAGTTCTCTTTAGACAGCCACAACGGCTCACCGTCGGGCGACTCGACCAACTTGTGTGCCGAGATGGCCTGCCGATAGGCCAGCGCGCACAATTCGGCATATTCGCGCCCGCCAACGGTTGTAGCCTGTGCCATCATGTCGCGGTCAAATTGGTCGCATCGTTGCTTCAACGTCGCGTATTGGTCCAAAGCCTCGCGCAACTGCCCATCGATGGTGTGGCGGCCATCGCGGTTCCACCACGGACGCAAGTTCTGATTGAAATATTGCACCGAGTAGATGTCGTCGTAGGCCACCATCGCCATGCCCTTGCCCTGCTTGACACGCCCCAGACGCTGCGACAACACGAGTTTGTCGTTCTCGACTGCTGCCACGCTGGTGCGCGCATCACCGGCCAGATAGAAGTAGCCCCAGTCGATGCGCACATCGTCGCCCTTCTTGCCCAGAATGTTTTGAGCCTTGGTGCCCACACGCGCCATGGCCATACCATCGCGCGTCATCGCCTCGCGGTCGACAGGCTGCCCCACAACATCGGTGGCCCAGGCATCGCTGGCCACAATGCGCACCGTCACGTCATGCGCCTGGCCGTCACGGCTATTCACCACATAGGCCAAGTAGTTGACCGGGCGCGAGAGCAGATCCAAGTCATCCATAAACAGAGGGGCGACAAACGAGAAATCGAGCAGCACCGACCCGCAGACAAAGCGGTAATGCGTCTGCGTGGCCTGCACATCCACCTCATATTGCGCTGCGACACGCCGCTCCTGGTTGGCTGCATCCTCCAACTCGAGCGAGACGTCAAGCACGCCACCCCACTGGCGGTTCCAGCAGGTGGCGGCAATCACATTCTCACCCGGATGCATGGCTGCCAGAGCCTCGCCTGTGAGTTCGATGCGCTGCTGTGTACGCCAGGCATGGCCGGTATCCACCACCTTCACTCCATTGACATAGATGACCGCGTCATCGTCGTGTGAGTAGCCCAACACCACCCGCTTGCCTGTGAGGTCGCCCAGCGAGACTGTACGCCGCACCCAGATGTGGTCGGTCTTCCACGCTGTGCCCTGGAATGCGTCATAGTCGGTGGCAAAAGCTCCCTCGCCCTCCTTCCAGTCCCTATCGTCATAACCGGGCTTGAACCATTCGCCACGAGGTTCTTCGGTCACATAGCGGCACGGCCAGGGCATGGCCACCCCACTCGGAGCCACAATCTGCGTGGCCGGGTTGTCCAAACCCATGAACTGGTAGTCCACACCATCGACAGTGATAATACCCAACAAGGGGCGATCCTTTTCAGTCCAGTGTTTGACATTGCTGTCATACAGGCGGTCGGTCAGCGACCAGCCACTCATATAGGGGTCAATGGTAATCAATGGATAGCCCGAGGGGCGCAGATTGCTCACGGCATGAGCCGTCAGAGCTACGACCGCCACAGCGGCCAGCAAAGTGATTGTTTTCTTCATCATTGTGCCAAGAATTGTTTCTGCAAAGGTAGACATATCCCACCGACAAACAAAATGGGCAAAGGACTCAAACAGCCCTTTGCCACAATTGTGTCATAAATTGACCTGACCAGTCTATTTCCGCACCGAGAACTTGTAGATGCACTGGCTCTGGTAAGTCTCGCCAGGGCGCAGCACCGTACTGGGATACTCAGGCTGGTTGGGCGAGTTGGGATAGTGCTGGGTCTCCATGCAGATGGCCGAGCGCAACGGATAGGCCACACCACGCTTGCCCTTGACTGTGCCGTCCAGGAAGTTGCCCACATAGTACTGCAAGCCCGGCTCGTTGGTGTAGACCTCCATCATGATGCCGGTCTTGGGGCTGTAGATGCTGGCCGAGACTTTGCTGATGTCACAACCCGTGTTGAGCACATAGTTGTGGTCATAGCCTTTGCCATTACGCAGCTGCTCGTCGTCGGCATTGATGTCCTTGCCCACGGGCTTGGCCTGACGGAAGTCGAAGGGTGTGCCCTCGACAGCCATCATTGTGCCATGGGTCATGAAGGTCGAGTCGATGGGTGTGATGCTGTCGGCCGCAATCATCACCTCCAGGTCAAGCATGTCGCGCGAGGGGTCGCCATTGAGGTTGAAGTAGCTGTGGTTGGTCAGGTTGACAATAGTGGGCTTGTCGGTGGTGGCAGAATACTTGATGACTAGCGCGTTGTCGTCGGTCAGCTCATAGTTGACAGTCACCTTGAGCAGCCCCGGATAACCCGCAAAACCATCGGGCGACTCGTGAGTCAACTCCAGGTGCTGGTTGTCAATCAACTTTGCGTCCCACATCTGGGTGTAGAACCCCTCAGGGCCGCCATGCAAGCTGTGACCATAGTTGTTCTGTGGCAACTGGTATTCCTGCCCGTCTAGTTTGAACTTGCCCTGATTGATGCGGTTGCCATAGCGCCCGATGAGAGCCCCGAAGTTATTGCCCTCGACATGGATATAGTCAGCTATCGAGTCGAATCCCAACACAACATCCTGCAACTTGCCGTCGCGGTCGGGAACCATGATGCTCACCACACGGCCGCCGTAGTTGGTGATGCACACCTCCATGCCTGCAGCATTGCTCAGCGTGTAGAGTGCGGTGGGCTTGCCTGCCACCTCGCTCACAAAGTTCTTCGGGTCTAGGCCCGACTTGGTCAACTGGCCCGCTCCATCGTTGTTGCAGGCCGCAAGCATCACCACCAGTGATGCCAGACACAACAGTTTCTTCATCATTGTCTGAATTGTTTTAGAATTATCTATCTTTGCAGTTTGATGCCCTTGACTTGCGCATAGCACGTGTCGAGATATTGCCCAATGACATCAAGCGTACGGTCGCCTGGGCCAGCATTCGAGCCACCCGAGCTGATTGTCACACTATCATCAAATTCGGCCTCATAGCCCCAACTATATCCATCCAGCACCTCCACGTCAGGGCTGTAATGTGATTTGTAGTTCTGCAGGTTATTGTCTTTGATCATCTTCTCGACGCGGGTCAGCACAGCGGCCGTGGTTGTGATGGTGTCGCCCCAGCCCTCTTCGACCCAAGGACGAAACACACACAGTGTCACCTTGCCATCGGGTTGACGCTGCAAGGTGTACTCAAAGTTGGGTTGTGCCATTGTGCCATATTCAGCATAGTGAAATTTCACTAGCTGTCCTTTAGGAACGGGATTTTGGGCCACATTTTTGCTACCCTTGCAGGCCATCAGGCCCAGCAGCACAATCACAATGACTGCAATCAATAAAATCTGCTTCATTAGGCCAGTATTACCAATAAACCTTCAGTTCGAAATCACTTCAAACCCTGCCAGGTGCCCTTGATCTGCTTGCACTGAGTATACATGGCCGGGCAGTTGCTCACCACAAAGTAGTCAGTGCCCTCGGGACGCACGACCTCGACCCCACGCCAATTGGTGTCCCAACCCTGACTGTCAATCTGCAGATAAATGACTGTTCCGTTCAGCATCTGGCTCTCTTGGTACTTGGTAACAGGATTGACACGCACTTTGACACAATAGGGGTAATTGGGCGTATAAGCATTAGTGGGTTTTGCGCCATCCATCAGGGCTGCAGCCATGTAGGGGCGATTGTAGCTATCATCTTTGCCATAGACCTCCTTGAGCTGGCGCAGGGTCGAATTCAGGTTGGTGCTGGTGTTGTTCAGGCTCAATGCCTCCTCGCCCATCGCACGATCACGACGATACATCTCGAAAGCCATCACCTGCAGCGCCACGGCGCCTTGCGGCTCGGTACCCAGCGTCTGCTGCAGCTGCTTAAACTCCTCAATGTTTGCCGGAATGCCTGTGAAGGTCACCTTGCTGTTCTGTGACTTGTTCCAACCCTCGTGGTTGATGCGGCCGTCAATCTTATAGGTTTTGCCGCCCACGTTGCACTCGACTTTGCTCTGTGCATCCTTATCGCTGCGCGAGCGAGATGCCACCTCATCGACCACCTGGCCTGGGTTGTGCGTGGCCTGATAGACCTTGTTTTGCACTTTACTCTTCACATTTTGTTTGATGCGGTTGCCCAAATTGCCAAATTGTGCACTAGCAACCATCGTAGCCATCGACATCAATGCCACGGCCAGTAATTTCACGATTGTTCTGTTCATGTTTTCTCCTGTTTTAGTAGTTATACAATATTGTTCGTTGCCGCAAAGGTAATACTTTTTATTGAGAAAGAGCCACCACAAGTTGAAAAAAATGCCACAAATGCCACATCGTCCGCAAAAGCTTCATCATGCGCACATGAGCAAAAAGAAACCAATCGTCACTTTTTTATAACAAAAAGCAAATTTTCTCAGCAAAACATTTGCACAAGGCCAAACAATGTCGTAATTTTGCACTTTCAATAAGGGGAAATATCATTTTTGCATATATCCATATTAAATATTCACAAACTCAAATCCAATGAAAAAACTTTTTGCTCTTACATGCTTGGCCGCAGTGATGCTGTCGCTGCAGCTGTCGGCAGCTCCTGTCAGTCTGGAACAAGCCAAAGCCACCGCCAAGCAATACCTGGTCAAAGCCAACGCTGGCAAGATGATGGCGCCAGCCGCTTCCGAGCCAGTGTTGTTCAAGCAAGTGATGGGCGACATCAACAAGTCGACCCCGGTTTTGTACATCTTCAACACCTCAACCAACTTTGTCATCGTTTCGGGTGACGACCGTGCCGAGGAAATCCTGGCCATCGGCGACAGCCCATTGCCGACCGACAAGTTCCCTGCCAATGTGCAGGCATGGCTTGATATGTATAAAAACGAGCTAGACTGGCTCATCGCTAACCCAGATGCAAAAGTTCAGAAAATCTCCAGTGCCTCGACACCCAAGACAGTGACTGGCACCTATGGGCCCCTGCTGACTGCGCTGTGGGACCAAGAAGCGCCCTACTGGAACCAGTGCAAGTTCACCTATAGTGGCACCACCTACCAGTGTCTCACTGGCTGCCCGGCGACATCGGCCTCGATGGTGCTTTACTACTGGAAGTGGCCCAAGCAAGCCGTGCCGGCACTGCCCAGCTACACAGCTGCACTTGAGTTGAGCTACTGGAACAGTGTCAATTTCACCTACCCCGCATTGCCGTCGGTGACCTTCGATTGGGACAACATGAAGGACACCTACAGCAACTACACCACGGCTCAAGGCAACGCCGTGGCTACCCTGATGCGCTATGTGGGCCAGGCCGAGCACATGATGTATGGCACCACGGCTGCTGGCGGCAGTGGCATCTACACCACCGACACGCAGAACATCGTGGACATGTATGTCCTCTTTGGCTATGACGAGACCACTTGTCGCGTGCTCAGTCAGAGCAGCTACTCGACAGCCAATTGGGCAAACCTGTTGCAGACCGAAATGGCCGAGGGCCGTCCTGTCGTCTACACAGCTGTGTCGAGCAGCGGTGGTGGACATGCATTCAACGTGGACGGTTATCGCAGCAGTGACAATAAGTATCACATCAACTTCGGATGGAGTGGTGACGGCAACAACTGGTGTGTGATGAACTCCTTCTCGGACGGTGACGGCTACACCTTCAACCAAGGGCAGCAGATGGTCATTGGCATCCAACCGAAAAATATGGGTCCCATGATTGAAAGCTCGGTTGCCGACCTGAACATGACTTGCAACACCGGCGAAACGGCAACAGCCACATTCATCGTCAAGGGCTCTAACCTCACCGACAAGGTCAATATCACCAAGACCGATGCCAACAATGTGTTCACCGTCAGTCCCACCAGCGTCACCATCGCCCAGGCTGAGGCCGGGCAGACGGTAACGGTCACCTTCCATCCCACGGCACATGGCACATTCACAGGCAAGTTGACACTGAAGAGTGCCGATGCCGAGGATGTCATCGTCAACCTCAACGGCGTTGCCACCCTCAAGAAGGGCAATGTCACCCTGCAAGAGGCCACCGATGTGACCGAGACCTCGTTCAAGGCATTGTGGACCGACGCCACCCCGAGAGCCAATGTTGCCAGCTACACCCTTGAGGTCAAGGAATATGACCCCAACGCTGCCACCCTATTGATTGAGGAGAACTTCAACAAGTT
>DEKO01000046.1:17000-17190 GCA_002353885.1 Porphyromonadaceae bacterium UBA2720 | reverse complement strand
CGATATCTTGACACTGGCCGCCGCCGGCCGCTGCGGTGTCCTCACTACCCCCTGCCGCGTCTGCGCCACAGCGGTTAACGCTACTATTGCCAGCAGGCAAAAAAGAAATAGTTTTTTCATGTGGGTTGGTTTTTTGTGAGTTATCTCATTGATTTATGTTTCTAAAGGTAGTTCAGAAATAATTGAGAAT
>DEKO01000046.1:0-16897 GCA_002353885.1 Porphyromonadaceae bacterium UBA2720 | reverse complement strand
GCCGTCCCTACAGTCCCCCTAGCCCCCTAAAGGGGCCCTCGAGCCCCCCTAAATCCCCCCTGAAGAGGGGGACTTCCTGTAGTGGCTGGTAGGGACGCTGGCCTTCCCCTCTTTAGGGGGGACCGAGGGGGGCCTCCAGCCACCATTATGCAAACGGCTGAACTACAGCAACTACTGAACTACCGTAACTACTAAAAAGTATCGTCTTAACTCCATTTAACTCCTTAACTACTTAACTCCTAACTTTGAATTACTGGAGTTTGCTGAAGAGGTCGGTCAGTGCTGTTGTCTCGGTGGTGGTGAGGGCTGTCTTGAAGGGGTCGGTGAGCGTGGCGCACCACTCCTTGCCGCGATAGGAGCTGACGATGCACTCCCAAACCTCCTGACCGAACTGAGCGTTGTGGCTGCCGGCCTTCATGGCTTTCCACTCGGGCTGCCACTTGGCCTTGTCCCACTTGCGTTTGCCTTTGTTGCCCGGCTCGTTGACCAGATAATAGCTATCGTTCATGCTGCAACTCTCGGTCACCTCCATCTCAATGCGATATTGGCCAGTCCCCCAGGTGGGTTGGTAGTTCTTGGCGTCGGTCGTTCCTGTAAATGTGCGTGGCACGATGAAGCAGTCGCCAGTGACGCTCACTAGCCGTTGGTAGTCGGGGTCGTTCTTGTCGAAGATAAAACATCCGTCGCTACTGACCTTCTTGGGGTCGATGCGGGCATGCACGGTGAACTCACCCAGCAGCTGGTCGTGGGTGAAGATGTTGGCCTGATTCATCCATGTCGAGTAGATGCGCACCTTGAGGTTGAAGGTGAGATTTTTGCGCTTGTTGAAGTCGAACCTGCTCACTCCTGTCGAGTCGTTGGGCAAGTTGCAGTATTTGGGCACGAAAATGAGCGTGTCGAGTTCGACCAGAAACTTGCCATGGTTGACAATGTGCTGGATGCCCACCGAGTCGCGCCTCATCTTGCAGAAGACATAGAAGATGCCTGTGCCGCGACCTGGCTCCTCGCTCAGTTCGATGTAGTTTTTCAGCCCAAAGCCTTCAAACTTGAGGTTGGACGGGTCCATCGCACCCTGTGTCGAGGGCAGGGCGTAGAAGTCGTCGATGCTTGTGCCCGACGACAGCAGATGGGTGTAGTTGCATTGCTGCTTTGCTGCCTTATACCAGTTCTCGCGGTCGCCCTTGATTTTCTGTGCCAGATAGTTGATGCCCATCGTGATAATGCTGGATGTGGCATTGACCGTCGAGCTGGTTATCAATCCTGTGTAACCCGACAGGGCAGCATCGAGAAAGCCTCGTTGCGCCGCGCTGCGTGTGCTGGTCTGCAACGACCTGACGTCGTTGTTAAAACGATTGATCACCGACGGCTTGTCTTCGTTGGTCACCAATATCTGAAACTTGCGCTCGCCTGTGAGGCGCTGCTGGTTGGGCACTTCGGTCTGCCCAAAGACACTGACGGCTGATGCAATCAGTGCCCATGTTGTGATAATGAGTCGGTTTGTTGTCATATCTTTTTTGTGATGTTTTTTACTTCCTGGAGTAGATACTTGTTAGTAGTTAAGGGAGTTTTGTTAGTTTATAGTTGTTAGTAGGGACGCGCCTCCGGCACGTCCGCAGCCAGGTTGAAGGTTGCTTCGGAACGTGCCATGGCGCGTCCCTACTGCCGCAACAATGTATCGTCTTAACTTCATTTAACTACTTAACTACTTAACTTCTGAATTCTTAATTCATTCTACATTTTTCTTTAGAATGCATCAATCAGGATGAATGCGTGTGTGTGACATGGAGCGTCATAGCTCACTTGTTCGACGCTGATGGTGAATGTCTCTGGGTCGAAACGGTAGACCGTCTCTTCATGTTCGCTCAGCTGCTTGCGGGCCTTCATGAAGGCATCATGAATGTCACCGTCGGTCTGTTCTTGCAGGTTGCGATAGAAGAACCTCATGAGCAAGCTACTGGGATAGTCGTAGACCGACCATAACGTGAGGCCCAGGGCATGTGCTCCACCCTGTTTGAGCCCACGTTCCAGGCCATAGATACCATCATCGGTGATGTGGCCGAGACCNNGGCAAGCCGACACAATCATCAGTTTGGTGTTGCTGAAATCCAACTTGGCCAACTCTGTGGCCGAGAGCACGCCATCAGACAGATTCTCGTCGAAGTGCTCATCGGACAGTGCCACATTTGCTCCAGCAAACAACACTCCACTGCGCGACATGGAGTTGTCGCTCATCAGTGGCTTGATGTCGTTGTTGAGCCCCAACTGGCTGGAGAAAAAGCCATGAGTCGACAAGTGGATGATGTCGTATTTGTTCTTGACTTGTGCGACAAACGCTTCGTCGGTGGCTTGCGAGCCCTTGAGCAGAAAATCGCCGCTGTGGTTGCGGAAGGCAAAGATTGAGTCAACCTCCTCCTCCGAGCCGGGCAAGGGATTGACCTCATCAGTATTGAGTGCCAAGAAGCGGTAAGCCTCCACATCGTTGTTGGCCGCAGTGGGAGTGATGTCGGTATTGAAGTCAAAGCCTCCGCACAATAGGGCGTTGCCCATCACCTTGAAGGCTTGTCGCTGCAGCAGGTTGCGGGTGGAGCTGAGCCGATAGCCCACCATGGCCGAGTCGGGCATCATATATTCGATGGCCCACTGGTGCAAGATGCCATCAGGTGCAAAGTAAACCCGTTTGCAGCCCTGGATGAGTTGCATCAGTTGTGGACTCCAGATTTTTTGTGCCGCCAGCGAGTCGGTGTAGAGCACGTCTTTGTCGTCGGAATAGGTTGAAGTCAAGAGGTCCTCGAGCGTGTCGTCGTAATAGCCAACAGGTGTGGCCAGCAGACTGTCGACCGACACCAAGTCGACAAATATGGGTTTGGGACTGTTGTGCCGCAGCACCAGACACCCCAGGCGCCTCTCATCGCTCCGGCCAAAATACTGAACAAACTCTAAGGCACAGTCTTGCCGGCCCAGTTTCGACCGCACTTGCTTCCAGGTGGTCTTTGGCACCTTGGGATTTCGCTCGTAGGCCAGCAGATAGCCCTTGCTCAACAGGGCCAAGTCATAGAGCATCTGGGGAGCATGGTTGCCCAGGCGGTAGCAGTCGTACAAGAATTGATGGATTGCCAGCCAGTACTGACTGCGCTGTGACGATGTCATGCTTGCCAGTCGCGTTGCAACGTCGGCACACTGCGAGGTGACATATTTCTCGTAGGCTTTCTTGGCTTGTGCGATGTGGACATCACCCAAGCGGTCGTTCATCATCATCCAGATTTTGGCCTGCTTGCGCAAGGCTTCGGCATAATCGGGTGAGTGCTGTTTCTTGAAGTAGGTGGCAGCCTGTTCAATCTGCGCTGTGGCCTCGGCAAACAGCAGTCTTGCCAGCTCATCTTCATCGCTCTGCACAGCCAGACGAGCATTGCACATGGCAATCTGCGACAGGGTGATGTAGAGTTGCCCTTGCTCGCTGGTGATGCCCAAGTCGTTGACATGATAGTCATAGTATGCCATGACAGTGTCAAGTTGGGTCAGCGCGATGTCATACTGGCCCATCTTGTAGTAGAGTTGTGCCAACTCGCGGTGCAAGGTGTTGACCTTGTTGTCGTCGTGGCGTGCCTTGAACACATCCAGGCTGTACTGATAGTACTCCTCGCTATAGATTGAAGCCAAGTTGTCCTTGTCGGTCAAGCCATAATAGAGTGCTCCCAGCATCTTATATTCATATCCGCTGAAGACATCCACCGAATCTTCCAGCTCGTCATAACTGCCAGCCATCACCTTGCGATAGTCGCGACAACAGGCCAACAACTGCTGGTAGTCGTCTAGCATGTAGCATCGCTCGGCCTGTTGAAACAGGCGGGTCAGTTCTTGCTTGGGCGACACTTGGGCCGCCAGTGTGCAGGCAGCCAAGCAAAGCCATATTGTTAGCAGTGGTCTTATCATCGTCGCTGAGGATTGTGGTTGAGAATGACAAACGACTCGGCTTTGGTCGAATGATTGGTAATTGAGATTGTGATCACATCACGCTTGCTCACCTGGCCCAGGTCAACAAATGTCACGCCGTTGCCCTGGTCGCGGCCTGGATGGCCATTGACACTGAATGCCACCTTTGCCTTGGGGTTGTAGGTGATGAACATGAACTGCTGATGCCCGATGTGCCCGGTGAGCGTGTAGGTCGCTGTCTGATGCGGCTTAACGGTTTTCTCGATAGCCGAATAGTAGATGTCCTTCTCAGTGCTGTTGAAGTAGTCGCCCTTGGATGACATGCTGGTGTTTTGCCGGCTATAGACGTATGTCACAACCTGATTGAGCATGAACGGGTTGCACCCCTTTCCATGGGCTTCGTTGGGAGCCCTTCCGATGTCGTCCATGAGGGTGATTTTGGGCATCTGTTCGCGCGACCAATCGGCCACAAGCGTGTTGCGAGCCTTTGATGCTGCTTTGCGCAAACTGATGACACCTTGTGTCAGTTGCTGCAGATGAACGTCTTGTCCCATACATATGATGCTGGTTGTCAGGCACAAGATGACGGTGAATAGTAGTTTTTTCATATGAGTTAGGTCATTTCTTCCGGCCAAATCTTTTGGTGGCAGGATGGGTGTTTCTTGTCATTATGTTGCGGCGCTTGTTCACGTCTGGGACGGGCTGTGCTGAGCTGTCCAAGTTTCTCATGTGCCAGTGCCCTCAACTCCTGCAGCCCGATGCGTTGGGCAGGATCGGTGCATAGACAGCGATGAAGCACAGGTGTCAGGGCACGATGCGTCTTGGGCAGGACAGGTAGGGCCACATCGGGATGCTGCCGTTGATAAGCCGACCCATGTCCGCCGAACACCACTCGGCCTAAAGTGCAGTAATAGATCAGCGCACCCATGCTCCACACGCACTGTGCGTCGGTGACTTGACCCGTTGCTGCTGTCTCGGGAGCCTGAAACTCTTGTGCTTCCACCCCAGTGTCATCCACTCTGAAAGAATAATGGTCAGCAATGATATTTTCAGGAGCAAGATATGCTCCCGACCGATGGGCCTGTACAATATCGCATAGGTCGGCAACCAGTTGCCAAACGGCTGGCTCGGGGCAAAATCCAGCTATGTCAGTCAACGTAAGTTTCGTTTCTTGCATCTATAGTTTCTAATTAGGCGTTAGTTTTTAGCCTTTTAAAAAGCTTTCAGCATTTTGCCTTTAGCCTTTTAAAAGTCTTTGGCTTTTGCTTTTAGCCAACAGCCAAAAGGCGGTCTGAAGGTCCAAAAAGTGGGCGACAGCCCAAAAGGCTGCGTCCCTGCATTATGCATTGTGAATTATGCATTACGCATTACCCCTAACCTCCTTTCTTGATTTCAGAGACAGGGACGGCCCATTTATAGAGTCCGCTGCTCACGCTGTCGACTCGTGACACAAGCCCCACGGCGACGACCTTGTCTTTGACCAGTGCCATAACAGGACCACCTGAGTAGCCGTGGTTGATATTGCTCTCAAAGAAGATGTTCTCGGTCTCAACTTGTGGCTGCCGGACGATGCGTCCGGCGGCACTCATCATCTGACGGTCAGCAAGTCCTGTCAGCGGATATCCGCAAATCATCACTGTGGTTCCGCGCCCCAGTTGCCGGAGGTCGTCTTGGTTGGCCAATTGCACCTGTCCTGCTTCATGCAGGCCATCAATCCACACGACATCATCTAGAGTCATTTTGGTGTCGGAGAAATATGGCCTGATCGAACGCCAGTAATACTCTTGGCTGAAATCGGCCAAGGCAAACACGCCATCGTTTGCTCGACGGATGTGAACATGCGGGTCGGTCGAGGCAAATGAGAATTTCTTCTCACCCAAGAAGTCATAGACGCTGAAGTGGGCCCTCAGCACCATGGCCGAGTCACAGCCGTCATCGTGAGTCTGGTTGAAGGTCTCGGTCTCAATGGCCCAGCGCACCACGTCGTCGGCAGCAAGGTCGGCAACATGGCAGGTGAGGTCTAAGTCGGTCGCCAGCCAGTATTCCACACAGTGCCGGGCTGTGACCAGCAAGCTGTCGGTTGTGAGAAACGCAGTGCCCACGGGAGCGTCCTCAGTCAGGACACGAGACTTGATGACCTGCTCGTCACCGGCAGTCAACAATAGTTGTTGCACCGAGTCGACACGCACCGAGTAGATTGACTCTTCTAGTGCGATGACGTCCTCTTCACTAATGCTTCGATGGTTAAAAAACAAGGGTAATAGAGACAAGGCGGCAAACGCAGTGGCGGCCACTGCTACCCATCGCCACGAATGCCGATCGCCCGGTTGAGCATCAAACAGGTCGTCATGGTGAATGCCAAAACGAAGGCTCATCGGTTGACCTTCGAACTGGATGATGTCGCCGTCACACAGTTGTTGGCCATAGCCAATATCGCCCTTGCCCACTATGGAGACAGGAACATAAGGTGACTTTCTGATGATACGCCAACTTTGACCATCATCATTGCGTACAATCGCGGCATAGCATTCGGGCTCGAACTCGCCAGCATCAAACTGCACATCGCAGTCGCTCGTATCGCCTATCATTGCGGTGGGAGCGGCGAGCTTGAGCAACTGCCCCGACATGTGGTGAGCGTTGCCACCCAAACATTGCAGGCTATAATACCACTTCATCGGCTTTCCCATTTTTTGCTTTCTTGAACAAACGACTTGGCTATAAGGGGCAGAGCGGCGCACAGACACAAGTCGTAGACGGCAACCGACTTGCCCGTCTCGTCGGCTCGCAGGTCACTGTATGCACGCAGGTCATAATGGATCATGTCGGCTTTGAATTTACCTTTTAAGCTGATATCACGCTCTAGCTCTTGTTGTTCGCGGTCGGTACACGGCCGATAACCTAGAATGAGCTGTGCCACGCTCCAGCGGTTGTGCTCGACTTGGGCCAACAGTTCCATATCGTGCCCAGTGATGTCGTAGAATTTGTCCCACTCATCTTGGTCAAGGTCGATGCTACGCAGCTTGGTGCCTACCGTCAGTGCGTTGCAGATGCTGGACTGGCGCTTGACTGCCGAAAGCCGAGCCCAGGCCCTGTCGCGCGACGCAGGGTCAATCTCAACAGCATACCGCATCTGCCACTGGGCTTCTTGCCAATGTTCGGCATTGGCTTGATAGAACTGGTCGTAGATGTGATTGACAGTCCGTGCCATCCTCGCCCAGGGCAAGGTCACGTCGTAACCCCTGTCAAGCATACCGAAGGGCTGCAGATGTCTGTATTTGCCTGCTGGCTTGACCGAACGCAACAAGGCATCATCTCGCAGGTAGACATGGATGGGAACGTCGTGTGCAAACAATACATCGGGCAGTTGGATGGCTTCAGTGATGTTCTGGTCACAGTCTTCATCGGCCATGACTAGGGTTAATAGTTGACCGCTGTCCTGAGACCACAACTCCAGTTTGTCTTGCACCACTGGATGGGTGATGGAAGTGTCAACAAACTCCCATTCCACGTCCACAAAGTCCTCACGCCGACCTTCATACATGGGCCGATGCAACTGCACCACAGCATGGTCAAGTGCAGGATTGACCAGACGATAATAGCTGTTGTCGAACAGATGCCGGTAACGCACCGACCAGTCTTCTAACAGGCGGGCTGCACCAGTGGCAATCACCGTAATGCGTGTTCTTAACGAATGGTCACGCACATAGTTGGGATAGTGTGACACCAGTGCCGCATTGATGGCGACGGCCTGCGCCATGGCACCTGTGCCCGAGATGACCAGATGCGCATGCCGGTCGCTCTGCATGGTGATGGGCTCACGGTCTAGTACCAGCTGCCGGCTCCACACCTCGTCGATGGTAAACGGGTACACATCCATCTTGGTCGTGACCGACTCATCCAGGTCGCACTGATGCAGCATCTGCAGTGTGGAGTCCTGACTCACCAGCAGGTGACAGATAACCCGCTCACCATCGTCGGCAGGTAAAGGACAGGCCTCGGCCAACTCTTCAAGTCGAGTCAGGACCTTGTTGTCATCGCCTGACGACAACAGCACCAGCTCGGAGCACTGCGACATGTCGACCTCGTAAGACAGAGCTTCATCATGTGTGGCCTCGCATCCCATTTCGCTGTATTGCCGCAGCAGGTCGGCAGCCAGAGGATGATTGCCTAGTATGATAGTCTTCAAAATTTGTTTAGAGTCACACATTTATAGTCTTTCATTTTGTTTTTGACAAGTTGCTGTTTAGCCTTCTGTCCTGTTTGGGTGAAAAATACTTATTAGAAATCGCCTCTTGTTGTGATGAGAATCAATAGTGGCGAAATTCACGCTGTGGTGAATGGTAAGAAAATTGCCTATGGGAAACACAATATTTTTGCCCTAGTAATCAAGAATATAGTGAATATTCTCGGATATGCCGTCTAGTGGAGTTCTAGGATTCGGAGCTATGCTGCGGCAAATGAATGGACCCTGGCGGTATCTGGGGTGATGTTCACTTTTCCTCTGACACGCTTCTTTATGTTGGCAATTGATTTCTCATAAAGATACAATTATTTGATCATAATGTCGGCTACAGTTTTCCCTGCAGCAAATTTAGTAAGGTTAACGTAGCCATCAATACCAGCAATCTCGCCTTTGTCACTAAATTGCCATAAAACCCACTTTCCCCCATGGGTTAATTGAGGCTCAGCAGTTGAATATTTTGCGATGTAGATAGGATATCTAGAGAAACGAGAAGAAAGAATGTTATTGAAAAAATGACTACTCGTATATATTATGGGTCTACATCCATAATGTTTCTCAACCATATTAACAAATAATTCAAGTGAGTCACAAAGTTGTTGATTTGTCCAACCAGAACGAACCTCTACATCAATTACGGGCAACAAATCTTGCTCTGACTTATTAACTACTTTTGCAAAATTATCAAACTGGGACTGTATGCTGCTTGTTGTTGTAAAAAAATGGTAACTACCTACTTTTAGACCGTTCTTTCGAGCGTTATCTAAGTTAAATCTATATAATTTATCAACATGTGTGGCACCCTCTGTTGCTTTAATGTAGACAAATTTAAGATTCTTATTATACGTGGTTAACTTTTTCCAATCAATTTGTTTCTGATAAAAACAAACATCAATGCCGTCAATAAATGCGTCGACTAGTAGTTGGCTTCTATCAAGTTCGTTTTTATATAAAATTGACAACTCTTTATATATATTACGTTCGAATTCCATTGAATCTGATAATTTTGCAATACTATCCATTTTAAGAACGAGTTCCGACTGCTGCATTTGGATGATTCTTAATTGTTCTGATTTTTCTGTTAGGAGCAGTAGATTTTTGGAATTTGTTAGAGAAAGTAGTTTCCCACTCTTAATCAAAGAATCATTGAGCAACCTATTAATTAAATTCATTGAATATAAAGAATCAATTTGGTCTGCTTTTATACTATCCGCTCTTTTAGCAAGGAGAATGTTTTCATCTTGCTGTATCATTATCTTTTCTTGCTGACTCAAAATTTTTTCACGTTGATGTTTGTCGTTAAATAACCAGCCGAATGCAGTAATGAGTAAAAGAGATGTGAGACACAAAAGCCCTAGTTGCACCATATGTTTAATTCTTTTCTTTGCCAACTCACGTTGTTTGCGTTCGACGCGGTGCTTGGTGGCTTGTTCGCAGATGCGATCGTGAGAGAACTCAATGTAGTCCATCCCTTTCCGCTTCTCGGTTTTTAGAATCTTGCTTTTCAATAAAGACTCTATTTCTTCGAATGTTACACCTGCTGCGATGATATCTTCTGTTGGTACCTGGTTGCGGTTGCCTCGATCGGTAAGCAAGTGATCTTCAATAAAAGCCAATGAGGAATTCGTGACGCTATGCGTAGAATTCTCATAGTATCGCTCGAAGATATCGGTTGATGAGACTTTGCCTTGTTCACGATAGTAGGAGTAGAGGAATAGTGAGAGGATGGCGGGGTCGACAACGCGGAAATCATCATATTCAAAATATGCTAGTTCGTCTATAATCTTTTGACCTTCGTTTGGGGTGAATAGGTCGGGACGGGGACTCATGATGACTTGCTTGGCGCTCTCCTCATCGAGCGCGTTGAGGTTAAAGCGGTTGACCTTGAGAGGGGGGATCTTGGCGCTGTTGCGCTCAAGCAAATATAGACTATCATCGCGGATGCTGAACACAAAACGATAGGAAGGAGACTTTTCATAGTTCCACTTCGCAACATGACGAATCTGCAAGGTAAAACCTTGATGATGGCTCGCTTCGGATTCCGAGGAGTGTTTCTTGCTATATTCAGCTTCGGCCTGGTTGACTACATCAGGCTTCATATCGTTCAGCAAATCGGCCAGTTGGGCAAAGAACTGCTTGATGCCAGGCTTGTACTCAACCTGTGTGAGCGTGAAAATCTCCTCAAATTGGTCTAGCACAACGACAGGCGTAACGGCATGACCAGTTGTGTCGGTAAAGCGGTGACGATGCATGAAATCCCACAAACCCAAATCGGGTATATCGGTCGGCAGAAGGTCATGAAGGGTGACGTGTTCTGTAATCGCGTTCTCAATTTGCTGAGTATAGCTGATGTCGGAATTGTGCTCGAGGCGGACATAGATGGGGATGAAGTCCTGCTTGCGCAGCTCTGGAAACACACCGGCACGCAACAAAGATGACTTGCCGATGCCTGACTTGCCATATACCACAACGGCTGTGTGGTTGAGGATGATGTCGGTCAGTTCGGTTGCTTCCTGGTCTCGGCCATAGAGGTGTTGCCCTTCGTTGTATGATTCCAGTCCAAGCCAAGGGTTTTCACCTTCCCATCTGTTGATGTTTTCATCCATGATGCCTCCTTTTTTCTATTTCGTTACTCAAGTAGTCGGCCATTTCCTCTGCGCGTTCTTTGTAGTCGGCCTTTGTAAAACCAAATGCATCATGACGTTTGAGGTCATCGGGAATAGCGGCAACCAAACTGTCCATGTCGAAACCTATTTCGTAGAAGGGGAAGCAGTATGGTATGCCACCGATGCGGCGTATGTGATTTACGGCAAAGCGCCACTCGTCACGATAGGGATGCTCCTTGTCGGCTTGATGGGTGATGGTATCGGTAAATACGGGCACAAAAAACGTAGAGTTTTTTATAGCGTTTTCGATTTGTCGCATGAAGTCAACACCTTTGTGCATACTGTTGCGGTCATACCAGACGTTTAGCCCTTTTGCAGTGAGGATGTGATAAACTTCTTCGACTAGTTCGGCGTCACCGCGCGAGTAGGAAATAAAGACATCAGCCCCATCTTCTGGCACTTGATTGTGACGAGATGGCGATTGAGTGCGTGTTTGCATCTCCCGTTCAATGCCTTGGCACAGCCTGTCAATCAGTTTGCCCAAATCTGGTTCTACCTGAGTGAAGGCATTGGCACGGGTGAGAAAATCAATCAAATCTTGGTCGTGATGTGATTGCGCCATCATGCCACTTTTGTCGGAACCAAATTGGTCACTTTTCATGGAGTACCAGAAGAAACGGAACAACCAGTCTTGATAGTTGTAGCCCATGACCAGCAAGTAACGTTTGGCAAGCAGGCGCGAGAGACGCGAGGGCTTGGCAAGGCTGCTGCTGTCGTTAGGCAACATCCATGATTGCGAGAACTTGAGCAAGTCGATGTCGGTGGCGACAAAATGTCCTTGCTTGCCGTCAGCTTTGCCAAACATGTAGTAGAGTGTGGGTTGTTGCGCTTCGGCCTCGTTCAGGATGTCGTCATTATTGCTTGGGTCATTGCGAAACACTTTTACCCTGAGCTGATTGCCATGGATGCGGCGCATCATGTTCTCTACAATGGGGTCAAACGTGGTTGTGATGACAAATGGGAAGTGCTTAATGCTCAACAAGCGCATCAGCAAGTTGTTGTCATCGGTCTGGTCAAAGTACTCTGCATTACTGGCACTGCCGATAGTGCTTGCTAGCAATTCGTGAATATTGCCACCCATATCATCACTCTTAGCCCTAAAGCGTGGGTCATATATCAGTTGTGAGAATGTGTTGATTGTCCCTTCGGTTATGCCACAATAGTCAGCAAAAACATCAATAAGGAACTGTATTGAGCTCTTGTTGCCTATGCGAACCATCTCTGGGCCGATAACTGGAATTACGTTGCCCTTAACCACTTGGTCAAAGAGAATGTTCCAGTTTTTCTCATCCTTGTCAATCGCTTGTATAATCATTGTTGTTGACAGTTTGGTCGCTCATTATATTCCACTGTGTCAGGTCGACGACGTTGTAGTCGTGGCTGCGAGTCTTGTCGTCGGGGAGGTCTTGCCAGGGGCAGAGGCAGTTGTGCAGCAGTCGGGCCTCGTCTTTGTGGTCGGCCCGACGGTATCCCAAAATCTCGTGTGCGGCATTCCAGCGCAGATGCTCGGTCCATGCCAGGGTATCGAGCACAGCTTTCAGGCGGTCAAAGGTTTGCTGGGTCATGTCCGCAGGTTTCTCATAGGTTAGCGTATTGGCCTTACGCATGGTCGTGAGTTGAGCTAAGAGTTGGCTGTCAGCATCACCCAATGCCTTGTGTGCCAGCGTGGCCTTGGTATACTGATGCCTGCTGTTGGCGAAGTTTTGTGCCACCTTGCGGCGCAGGCTCATCAGTCCACCTAACGATGCCGAGTAGCCTTCATCAGGTAGGCATTCGTTTTCCATCTCTTGCCACTTGCTGTCGGCGTCTTCAGCAGTACCCTTATACCCGGCATGGAAGCGTTTGGCATCCTCGAGAGCTTTGTTGCCAATGATACTGTCGTAAGTGTAGGTGTTGCTCTCATCGCCAAACAGCGTGATGATGGGCCTGCCGCTTAACTCGCCTTGGGCTTTAACCTCGCTTTGTTTTAAGCGGCCTCCTGCACATTTCTCTGCCTCCCACAAGCGGTTGTAATAGCTTGCGATGTTGGCCAGTTGCCCGTCGGGGTCGTCATGGATGCGCACCAGTATGGCAAACTGCTGGTCGTCGTTGCGCAGGTTGTCCTTGTGTCGCACCGCCAGTCTGAAGATGCGTATGGCCATAGCCATGTTCAGGTCGTCATTCTCAGTGGCTATGACCACATAGTTGAGCGTGGAGAGCCATTCATCGACTAGCCGCCGATAAAACTCAACGCTGCAACAGTCCATTTGATGCAGAGTGAGCCACGGCAGCCTGTCTTGTGCAGACTTGTTGTGTCGCATGATCTCTGGCGCATTGGCCATAAATTGTCCTGCTAAGTCGGTCATGCGTTTGTCAACCACATCGCAATGAAAGTCTGATCGCTCAACATGTTTTGCATCACTGCCCAATTTGACAAACGACCCAAATTCATACAGGAAGCGGACCACATCTTTGCCGACTTCGGCGAAACCGATGACTAGTGCGTGGAAAGCTGATGATACCGTGGCATCGGGCTCGATGTCAACAAAGTTGACCGGATGCAGGCTCTCTTGTTCTTTCAGCCATTGTATAGCCAGCTGTGATGAGTCGATCACCTTGACTTTAACTCCCCGTGTGACTCGTCTGTCCTCGATGACACGGTGGATGCTGTTGTAGCGTGCATGGCAATATATGTTGACCTGAAGACCCTGTTCAGCAACCTGGGTAATCAATGAGTCGTTTTGGATGTAGTTGGAAACTCTGATGTTGTGCTGTTCGTTTTCGGACAAGACGAATATATGCAACTGTTTGTTGCTCACCTTATTTATAATGCGCCCAAGTAGCTTGAGTCTCATGGCATCGGTCAAGAACGACTTTTTCTGATAGTCATCAGACACGCCATTGTCAGTCGTCTCGTTTAGCGTTCTATGAGGTAAGTGGGCAAAGGTGCTGGTGGTGAAGCAGTCTAGTTGCTGTAGGCGGTCTACGTCTTTGTCGCGCATCTTGACAAAGTTGAATAAGCGCTCCATGGCATTGCGCCCGCTCGAACCATCATCTTCGCTATCGGTCCGAATGACAATAATACGATAGTCCTTGTCATCCAGGCCGTGATGCAGGCGAATGCTCGTGGCAAGATTGTAGGCCGCGTCATTAAGCCCCCAAAAGAGATAGGTAGTCGTTGCTTTACTGCCATATTTCGTTCCTTCGTGCCACATCCAGAAAGTGGCAATGATGTTATAGCCAAATTGCTTGATGACAAAAGCCATGCTCACCAATGCAGCCAGGATATGCACCAGCGAAAAAGCGGCCATATACCAAGCGTTGTCATGCAGTGGAGCATGAATGGCACTGACGTCACTGTCGAGCAAGAAGATGCCGAAAGCATGCAGGATAGCCATAGGGGAATTGCCAAACAACGACCAAGGCTCGCCTGTGTACATGCCCACATCGTAAACGATGAAGCCTAAAAAATAGACCAGCCCAAACACCTTTCCTAGGTGCACTTTGCGCAGTGTCTCAAATGGTTTGTATTTGTTGTCAGATCGGAAAAAATATAGCCAGGCAAACACGGCAATCGCAATGCCGATGACAGTGCTCCAGAAAGCTAGGTTGCCCAGGTCGCTAGTCGACAAATGTATGCCAGCCTCATCATAGGCAGGTGGTGTCAAAGCTTTGCTGGCTTCGATGATAGTGTCTTGCAGAATGGTCAATGAATCTGTCATGAGATGTCGATATTAAAGGTGGGTTCTATAAATTGCGAAATGTTATGTTTTGTTTCGGTCTTATTGTTTCGTCTTGTCGGCATTTTTTACCAACTGCTTGACCCGTAGCCCGCTACTGTGTCGCGCAGATTGGCAAAATATCGGCTGGACAACCCGAATCAATCAGACTCGAGCATTTTATAGAACCCACCTAAAGTGGTGTTATTCGCTCGATAAAGGCGGTAGGAATGTAGGCGGTTGAGATAAGTCCTAGGCCGGTGAGCTGGATGACGACTCGTTGCTGGCCGGCCACGCGTGCCACACGACCTGTGATGCCGGCAAACGCGCCATCGGTCACGCGAACAGTCTCGCCGCCCTTGAAACGACACTGGTCGGCGGTGACGACCAGCAGGTGCTCGCTGCGAGTGCTGGTTGCAATGATGAAATTCATCATGTCGTTTTCGGGGATTGTCAGCGGGATATTCTTGGTGTGGTCGTGTTCCCTTTTCTCGAAGTGGTTAAAGTAGTAGCTTAGATAGGATAGCTTGGGGGTGTCTTTGACATAGCTTTCAGCTTGGTCGGCTGTGGTATAGACAAAAATGAGGTTCGGCACCAATGGTTGCAGCTGTCGCACGGTCTTGCCATTAGCTCTCTTGACCGTATAGCGCTGGGCAACGTAGGCATAAGTGCCATCTTCAACGATGATGTCCATGGCCTTCAGTTCGCGACCATATGATGCCCGCATCACATACCATTTCTTCTCTGGGTCTGGGACATAGCTTACCGACACCCCAGTCCGTGAACTACGGGATTTGGGGAGGGCATTGGGGGGCTGCCCAATGCTGTGGTTTTTTTCTCCACCTCGGGGAGTGTTTACATTAGTCAATGTAAAGTATTAAGTATGTGTGGTGAGCAGTGTTGGTGCTTCCACAAGGATGTCCAGGAAAGAAAGGGTGAGTATTGAATTATAAGAGAAACTCTGCCTTAAATCGAGGACAAGTTGTCAGGAATTAATATTTTGTCTGCCGACCTACGTGTTTTGATTGCAAGTCGCTGCAAAGTTACGGTTTTTGCTTTGTTTTTGCAAGTTTAATTGGTTTTTTTGTAGCATAAAATTCTTTTTGTGACTGATTGTGATTGTATTATAGGCAGTTATATCATGTGAGGGAGGAATGTGGATTGTTTGGTTATGGCTTGGTGTCAAAACGCTGTGGGCTGCCCTGTCTCAGGCAGCCCACTTGTGGTTGTGATGCAAATTAACGAGGATATTCACACCCCTTGCGTATTCATTATGCTCCTGGGATAAGGTCAGAGGGTGACCTCGCCGCAGAGCGAGCAGTTGAGGTACTGCTTGACGGTCTCGGGCTGGAGGTCGAGGCCAAAGAGGTACATCAACTTGGTGATAGCGGCCTCGCTGGTGATGTCGTGTCCGCTGACGGCGCCGGCAGCGGTGAGGCTGTTGCCGGTCTCGTAGAGGGTGCCGCGCACACCACCATTGACGCACTGGGTGACATTGAGGATGACGATGCCGCGCTCACAGGCCGCTCTGATCTCGTCGATGAACCACTTCTCGCTGGGGCTGTTGCCAGCGCCGTAGGTCTTGAGGACGATGCCCTTGATGCCTGGCGTGGTGAGCAGGTGGTGCAGGGTCTGAGGCGTCATGCCGGGGTTGAGCTCGAGGAACATGACAGCGGGGTCCATGTTGTGGCGCACCTTGAGGGGTCGGTGTGAGGGCGAACGGAAGAGGGCGTCTCGGTGGAAGTCGATGCCCAGTCCCACGCGTGCCAGGGGAGGATAATTGTAGCTGCGGAAGGCGTTGAAGTTGTCGGCGCTCATCTTGGTGGCACGGTTGCCGCGCCACAGCGAGTTGTCGAACAGGATGGCCACCTCTTGCACCATGGGCGAGCCGTCCTTGTCGAGGGCGGCGGCCACCTGCAGGGCCGTGATGAGGTTCTCCTCGCCATCGGTGCGCACCTCGCCGATGGGCAGCTGCGAGCCGGTGATGATGACGGGCTTGGTCAGGTTCTCGAGCATGAAGCTGAGCGCCGATGCGGTGTAGGCCATGGTGTCGGTGCCATGTAGCACGACGAACCCGTCGTAGGCATCATAGTTCTGCTCGATGGCCACAGCAATGTCGCGCCAGTGGCAGGTGTTCATGTTGCTGCTGTCGATGGGCGGGTCGAACTGCAAGTTGTCGATTTCGTAGTCGAGCTTTTTGATCTTGGGCACGTTGTCGATCAGGTGCGAGAAGTCGAAGGGCTGCAGGGCATGGGTGACGGGATTCTCGATCATGCCGATGGTGCCGCCT
This sequence comes from Porphyromonadaceae bacterium UBA2720, assembly GCA_002353885.1. Lineage (GTDB taxonomy): Bacteria > Bacteroidota > Bacteroidia > Bacteroidales > Muribaculaceae > Sodaliphilus. The sequence continues at coordinate 73 of DEKO01000046.1, read as the reverse complement.
GTATAGATAATGAGTATTCGAGGCATATTGTGGTTGTTAGTTTTTAGTTCTTAGTTGCCATGGCTCAGGACAT
>DEKO01000019.1:10003-10531 GCA_002353885.1 Porphyromonadaceae bacterium UBA2720 | reverse complement strand
TATTGTCTTCTAAACCCAAAAAATCAGTGTAAATCAGTGTGAATCTGGGTGTGATTATCAGCTGGCGAAGGGAATTAGATACTGCCGTCCCTGCATGGCGGGCAGTCGGGTGGGGCGGCTATAGACGGGGGCGGCACAGCCACGCGAGGCCAGCGAAATCACGCGGCTCCAACCTTGCGTCTGGTTGCGGATGGTGAGCCGAGCCAGGCCCATGATTTTGCCGGCCAAGGCTCGCACCATGTCGACAATCTCGTCTATGCTGGTGATGTTGCTTGTGCTCACGCGTGCCATCACTTGGCCATTGCTCTCGAGTTGGGCCACAATCCTGTCGGTGGCGCTCATGGGGGTGTTGCTGTTAGTCGTCATCTTTGCAGTCGTTTTTTGTTTCACACTGCAAAGGTAGACCAATCAAGTGCCAAAACGTGGCACAATAGCAATAAACGATGTTAAATCAAGCTCCGGCACACTATGAAATAAGAATTTTAACCCGTTGGCGAAATTAAGCTATTCAAGTTTCTGAAGTAGTTA